>JBGQCZ010000052.1:0-13599 GCA_041495645.1 Gemmataceae bacterium
CTGCACGTAGAGGATTTCCCGGCCTTTGGCCTCATTTCCGAGCCATTTCATGTGGATGCTAAGCGGCGCCCGGCGAAAGCGAAGCTGAATGATCTCTTCCGGCTGATCCTGGCCGTTGACCTGTTCGCGGCGCTTGATGCGGCAGATGTAGTTGTTGATTTTTTTCTCGTTCTCGACGGCTTTTTTTGCCAGTCGCGCCAGCGCGGATTCTTCGGGAGTGTCGCTAATGGACAGTGCCAGAGAATCGGGCGGCGGCGGCGGCGGGACGATCGTGAGCGGTGGCGAGTCTTTTTCACGCGATTGCTTCATGAGCGAGGCGGGCGTATCGATCTTGGCGCGCGGAATGTAAGGCTTGCCGCCGCCGGCACAGCCGGTGAAAGCAATCGCCATGAGACCGACAAATATCGAAGGGAGGGCGAGACGCCCTGGTGCATCCGTGCGAGGGGGCATGCATGACCTCGGGCAGGAGGGGCTCGCGGGACATCATGTCCCGCGGGGCCGGCGATATAGCCTGAGGTCGAACGGAACGCAATACGAGGGCCCGGCGCTCACGCGCGCCAGAATTTCCGCAATGACCGGCCCAGAAAATGTGTAATGCCCTGAAGCGCCAAGAAGCTCTTGCCCGCCTTTTCTCGGCGGCCTGCCAGTCGTCTACCCAGGAATTGTCCCGCGGTCGCCATCAGTTGCACGGGCGCGTCGAAGGTCACAGTCAGCTTGTAGAAAAGCAGTCCAATTGCGGATGTACCTGTTTTGCGAAGATACTGCACATAACCGATCGCCACGCTTTCCGTGCTGAAGCCGACGTTCAGCCGCGAACTGACGCGCCCGAGGTGAGTTATGTCCACATCGGGCATGAAATGGACCGGAAAGCGCTCGCCGACTCGCGCGGCCAGTTCAAGATCCTCGCCGCCAAAGGCGAAATCCTCATCCCAACGGCCACAATCGAAAAACAGATCGCGCGGAACGAAAACGGCCGCTCCCATCAACAGATCGACCGGACCGCGATGATTGGGATCATAGCCGCCGCGGCGATAGGCGCGATAGTTCGCACCGAAGACTCTGGTCCAGCGGAATACCGACGTGCGATGTAAGAGCGCAGTCACGGTTGGCCGTCGGCGGTACGAGATTTGATAAGCGCCATCCGGATCCCGTAATCGCGGACCGATCATGCCGACTTCCGGGTTTTGCCGTGCGTAGTCGAGCAGCCCGCGCAGGGCCAGCGGCGGAACGATCGTATCGTTGTTCAGAAAGAACAGGAACCGGCCGGACGAGGCCGCCGCCGCCTGATTGCTGGCCCTTGCGAATCCCCGATTCTCCTGGTTTCGAATCAGCACGACTTCCGAAAACTCGCGCTCCATCATCTCAACCGCGCCGTCCGTCGATGCGTTGTCCACCACGACCACTTGCAGGCCAACGCCCTGCGGCTGACGCAGCAACGATTTCAGACAGTTACAGAGTATCTCGCGACAGTTCCAATTGGCAATGCACACCGAAACGTCTATCGGGCCGTCGGCAGAAGGAGATTGATTGGAACGCGGAATCGGCAGGGTAGCAGAGTCTTGCAGCATGCGTATTCCATGGAAACTGTGAGTCGGCTACTGATCCCAGACTAAGGCGATGGTGAAGTCATTTTCCTGGCCAAGTTTGACTTCGAAGCGCAAGCCAGAGACGTCCGGGTTTCGATAACGTTCGAGTCCAACGATCAAATCAGTCGATTCCGGCGGCGGAGCCACCGTCACCCGGTGCCAGCCGGCCACGGCGCCGGGGCCATTGTCGGTGACGAGTTCAAACACACCTTCGCGATCGAGGACGGCGTAGGATAGCGGGCCGTGAAAGCCTCGTTCTTCATCGGGAGCGAATACGATGGTTCCGGCTCGGAGCGGCACATTGTTGACGGTCACGCGCCCGCGAACCTTAGCTAAGACTGGTTGGCGTTCGCAACCGGCGAGCAAAGGAAGAAGCAGACTGGCCAGGACAAGCAAAATTGGTCGCATGGGCCGGCGATGGTAGCAGATGTCGGCCTGCGCGCCTATGGCGAGCGGTTCGCATTGACCGCATAGGCGGGATGCGGTAGAACCCCCCTCCTGACGACGGGGAAAATGCAGGTAAATCGCCCGTCTGAGGCAATTGGGGTTCGCGGAACGGCCCCGATGCCGACGGCACCGGAACTCATGAGGAGAGGGGAACGTGAAGAAACTCTTGTTTGTCCTGGCGGCCCTGGTCGCCATGTGCGGAATGGGTTATGTCGGCACGTTTGTCGCGGCCCAGGGCCCGGTCGTCCCGGCCGGCGCCGACAACAAGCCGACGCTCAAGATCGGCGTGGTGAATATCACCCGCGTGATCAAGGAATTCAAGAAAGCCAACACCTGGGGCGACAAAATCTTGGGGCAAGCCAAGAAGTACGAAACCGAACTCAAAGGGGAGCAGGAGCAGTTGAAGGCCCGCGAATTAAAGCTCGTCACGCTGCCGGAAGCGCAACGCGATGCCGAAACGAAGGCTCTGCGTCAGGCGCAGGGAATGCTCCAGGACAAGGACCAGGAATATCAGAAAGACATTCGCAAGAAGCGCGACGAAATGGCTATCGAGATCAACGGCGATATCGGTTACATCATCGACAATATCGCCAGGCAAAAGGGATTCGAATTGGTCCTGACTTGCCCGGACGTAGCTGATGCCAAGGAAATGCACACGCTGACCGACGCCATGCGGCGAATGACGGCCCCGGCCGTTTGGATCGCCTGGAAGCACCCCAGCCTGGACATCACGAACGACGTCGTCCAGTACCTGAACTACTACCGGAAAGAAGACACCATCGGAAAGCCAATTCCTGAATTCAGCCCGGCGCCCGTGATTCCGGCCGGCGGCGCTGCTCCAGGCCGACCGAACTGACGAGTTTGTTCCCGGCGTTCTTCCCCTTGTGTATCAGCCGAGATTACGTCCGGAGTCGTGAATTGTAAGCACAAAGGTCCGCCTCACGGACGAGGCGGACCTATTTCACACACCCAGCATGGAAGGTTGGGCCCTGTGAGAAAGCTCGGCGTCCGCCAGCAACGCACTCTTCGATCCCCCGTCACGCTTCACGGCGCCGGCCTCCTCTCCGGGCGGATGGTGCAATTGGCTTTTCGACCGGCTCCGCCCAACACGGGTCCGGTCTTTATCCGCACCGACCTGGCTACGCCGGCTTATGTACCGGCACGAGCCGCATTGGTCACGGATACCCATCGCCGCACCACTCTCGGCTTGCTGCCAAATGGCGTAACGCTGGTCGAGCACGTGCTTTCAGCATTGGCCGGCCTGCGCATCGACAATTGTTACATCGAACTCGACGGGCCGGAACCGCCGGGGCTAGACGGTTCTTCGTGGCGATTCGTCGAAGTACTCAACGACGCCGGCGCCGTCAACCAACGGGCCACACGTGGTATCTGGACCGTCGGTAAGTCGATTACGGTCTCGGGCGGATCAGCCACCATCGGCTTCCATCCCGCCGATCACGACGAACTGCGCATCAGCTATCAGCTTGATTATGGCGTCGGGTCGCCGATCGACCGTCAGAAACACACGCAAATCATCACGGCGGAATCCTACACGCGCGATCTCGCCCCGTGTCGAACCTTCCTGCTCGAATCGGAAGCATTCGAATTGCACCGTGCCGGCGTCGGCCTGCATCTCACGCCGGCGGATGTGCTGGTCTTTGGCCCCAGTGGTCGGCCTATCGACAACGTGCTTCGCTTTCCGAATGAACCAGCCCGTCACAAAGTGCTGGACATTCTCGGTGATGTCGCCCTGTTCGGCCGCGACCTCCGCGGCCACATTGTCGCCTCCCGGTCCGGCCACCCGCTCAACGCGCTTCTAGTTCAGGAATTGGTCAAGCAAATGCCGGCACGCCGCGGACACGAGGACGTGGAACTGCCCGAGAAGGTCATTCCGCTCAGTCTCGCACGACACGCCAGCCTGAATTGAACGTCTGACATGCTTTGACTGCGACGAGGTGGTGCAGCCATGAATTGCGTGAAGCTGGGCGTCGTTGGAGTTGGGCATTTGGGCCAGGCGCACGCACGAATTCTTGCAGGCATGCCGGATGTCGAGCTCGTCGGAGTGGTTGATTCCGATCGCGAGCAAGCCGAAACCGTTGCGTCTCGTTGTGGTACGCACGCCTTTGGCAGTCATTTCGATTTGTTCGGCCGGATTGATGCCGCTTGCATCGTCACTCCAACAACCTTTCACCACCCGATTGCCTGCTCGTTCCTGTCACTCGGCATTCCGATTCTCGTTGAGAAACCGCTCGCGTTGAACCTGAACGAATCCAACGATCTGGTGGAACTAGCGCGACAACATCAAACCACTCTCCAAGTGGGTCATATCGAGCGATTCAATCCCGCTTACGAGGAACTGCGTTCGCGCCCGATCACGCCCAAGTTCGTTGAAATCGAGCGCCATGGCACGTTTACCGGCCGATCGACCGACATCGGCGCCGTGCTCGATTTGATGATTCACGACCTGGATCTGCTGCTCGATCTGGTAGGCGGGCCGGTGACGGAAGTGCAGGCAATTGGCGCAACGGCGTTCGGCGGGCATGAGGACATGGTAAATGCCCGATTGCGTTTCGAATCGGGCTGCATCGCGCATCTCACGGCGAGCCGAATGAGCCCGAACCCGAAACGCAAGCTGCGGGTCTGGGCGCCGGAAGGGTATGCGGGCATCGATTTTGTGCGCAAGCATCTGTCGCTGGTCCAGCCGTCGCAAGAACTGCGCCAGCGGCATCTCGACGCTCGGCAGATGCCGCGCGGCCAGCGCGATCAACTCAAGGACCAAATCTTCACGCGCTACCTGCAAACGCTGGAATTGGACTGCAACCGCGGCGATCAACTTACGAGCGAACTCGAGCACTTCGTGAATTGCGTGCGGACCGGAATGCAACCGCGAGTAAACGGTGAAGCCGCCCGCGACGCGATCGCCCTGGCGGAACGTGTCCTGCACAGTATTCGCACGCATCGCTGGGACAACTCGCCCGACGGCCCGATTGGCCCCAATTCCCTGCCCGAACCTCGTGGTTTGCTGTTTGCGCGATCACACGAGACCATTTCGGAAGCAGCATGAACCGGCAAAAATGCCAAATTGCCGAGTAGAGAGGGGACGCACAGCATGAACGGCTTAACGCAGAACATCTGTGTTTTCCCCTCCCCCTCTAAAATTCCGTACGGTGGGTTTTCCCCAGTACGGCTTCAAACGGAAATTGGGCCACCACCTTCGGAAGCGCGCCCAGGGTTAAGCGCGGCCCGCATGTCCCCAGACGTCGATCCTTATAGGCGGCCAAAGTCCGGGCACCCAGCTCCTGTGGCCCTTGCGGGCAAGACAGCGGAGCCAGCAGCACAGAACCATTCCGTCCAGAGGCCCTTGGCTCCGCAGCGGGTTATAGTGTCCCGCCGCCTCATCGCTTACTATGGCCTCATCCGAGTCTCTCGCTCCCACCCACGCACTTATGTCTTCGCACGCAGGTCCGCTCGTCCATCGGCCTGGATCGGACGGGGAGCTAGAGGTTCCCCAATTTACTCCTCGCTTCTGGTCCATCGTGCCGTCCTCCGTACCCCGGTGAACCGGATGGTTGCTCGTGGCTGTCCTTCACCATCCGCACTGGCCTTCGCCGAAGTTGGACTGGCTCGGCATTCACAAGTCCACGCATGGTCGGCCTGGGCGTGGGAGTGTAACGAGGCTGCAAGGTTCGTTTTCATTTACTACGGCCCGACGGATTGCTCGCACTTCACCGACAAGTGCTTTTACGTTCGAGCTTTCGCCGCGCGGGATCACTCCCGCTCGGCGTCGAACATGACTACACGGGCAAACAGCCACCTCCCGCGACCGGACTTCCACCGGCAAGAAACGAGGCATTATGGGCTGCGACCAACTCACCACTCAATCCACAACTGGGCGACGACGACCACCACTTTCCCAACTAACTTTTTGAGGGCTCGTAGGGGAGCAGGTAATTGGTTGGCCGGCAATGAGTTGCGTTCCAATATCGAAACCGGCGTGCGGAGCAAAAAGTTTGGTTTAGTTTGGTTCGTAGAGTGTGGGGAAGGCGGCCGGGCACGATTGGGGTCAACTGTTTGGGCCGCCTCTCGGCACATTTGCGAACAAGCGGATGCATGCGAAATGCCACAGGTAGGCACCGTTGTTGCAGATGGCTCCGGTTCCAAGCGATCGGGCAGCGAAAGCCAGTGCCAAAGGACGCCATGTTTGGGGATTGCCGCATTAAATGTGCGTGCTTGGCACACGTGCCCTCAAAAACGAGCGGAGCCGCACAGAGACTTGTGCGGATTACGAAAGGCGAGATGCATTATGGCAGGCAATAGACTCATTCGCTGGTTCCGTGAGATTGGCGTTTCGGACATCGCGCTGGTGGGCGGGAAGAATGCCTCCTTGGGCGAGATGTATCGCGAATTGACACCGCGCGGAGTTCGCATTCCCAACGGCTTTGCCATCATCGCGGAAGGTTACCGCCAACTGCTGCAAGCGAGCGGATTGACATCGAAGTTGCGCGACCTGTTGGCGGGGTTGGACACGGGTGACCTGGCCCAACTCGCGGATCGAGGCCGGCGAATTCGCGAGGCCATTCTCGCCGCGCCATTGCCCGAAGACCTGCAGCGCCAAATCCGCGAAGCTTATGCAGCGCTTTGCAAAGAGCACGGCGCCAACACCGATGTCGCCGTGCGTTCCAGCGCCACCGCGGAAGACCTTCCCGGCGCCAGTTTCGCCGGTCAGCAGGAATCGTTTCTGAACATCCGCGGCGAACCCGCTCTGCTCGACGCCTGCCGCCAATGTTACGCCTCGCTCTTCACCGATCGGGCCATCTCCTACCGCGTCGATAAAGGATTCGATCATTTCGCCGTCGCCCTATCGATCGGCGTGCAGCAGATGGTTCGGTCCGACGTGGGATCCGCCGGTGTGCTGTTCACGCTCGACACCGAAAGCGGTTTCCCCGACGTAGTGATGATCAGCAGTTGCTATGGCCTCGGTGAGAGCGTGGTGAAGGGCCGCGTGGACCCAGACGAGTTCCTCGTCTTCAAACCGACGCTTCGCCAGGGTTTTCAGCCGATTTTGAAACGGGCCGTGGGCGCCAAGCAGGAAAAGCTCATTTACTCAACACGCGGTGGGCGAACCACGCGCGCCGTACCTGTGCCCACCGAGGACCGCGAGCGCCTGAGCCTCTCCGACGACGACGTGCTGAGCCTGGCACGCTGGGGCTGCCTTATTGAGGAGCATTATTCGGCGAAGGCGGGCCGGGCGATGCCGATGGACATCGAATGGGCCAAGGACGGGCAAACCGGCGAGTTGTTCATTCTCCAGGCCCGGCCGGAAACGGTTCATGCCCTGGTGCGCAGAACCAAGCTGGAAGTCCACCACCTAGCGGAGCGCGGGCCGGTGTTGTTGAAAGGCAAGAGCGTCGGCTCGAAGATCGGGGCCGGACCGGTGCGCGTGATCCGCGACGTTGAGGAACTGCATCAATTCCGTCCGGGCGACGTGCTGGTGGCGGACATGACCGATCCCGACTGGGAACCGATGATGAAGATGGCGGCGGCGATCGTCACCAACCGCGGCGGCCGTACATGCCACGCGGCAATCGTCAGCCGCGAACTCGGCGTGCCGTGCCTAGTCGGCACGCAGCAGGCGACGGCGGTGCTGAAGACTGGGCAATTAGTGACCGTGTCGTGTGCCGAGGGCGAGGTCGGCATGGTTTACGACGGTGCGTTGAAGTTCAGCAAGGAAGAACTCGACGTCGCCGGGATGGCCCGGCCGCGCACCAAAATCATGATGAACGTTGGCGATCCGGATCGCGCGTTTTCGCTTTCGGCGTTGCCTAACGACGGAGTCGGCCTCGCGCGCGAAGAGTTCATCATTTCCAGCAGCATCGGCGTGCATCCGCTGGCGCTGTTGCACTTCGATCGCGTTCCCAATGGGCCGGCGCGTGATGAAATCGAACGTCGCACGCGCAATTATTCGAACAAGTCGGCCTATTTTGTCGATCGCCTGGCCGAGGGCGTGGCCCGCATCGCCGCCGCGTTTTTCCCCAAGGACGTGATCGTGCGACTCTCCGATTTCAAAACGAACGAATACGCGGGACTCCTCGGCGGCGAGAGTTTCGAGCCGAAGGAAGAGAATCCGATGATCGGCTTTCGCGGGGCGTCGCGGTACTACGACGATCGTTATCGCGATGGGTTCGTCCTCGAATGCCAGGCGATGAAAAAAGTGCGCAACGAAATGGGCCTGACCAATGTCAAGCTGATGGTGCCGTTTTGCCGCACGGTCGAGGAAGGGAAGAAAGTGCTGGCGGTGATGGCCGAAGCCGGCCTGCGCCGCGGTGAGAACGGGCTTGAAGTCTATGTCATGTGCGAAATCCCTTCCAATGTGATCCTCACCGAGGAATTCGCGGCGATCTTCGACGGCTTCTCGATCGGCTCCAACGACCTGACCCAACTGACGCTGGGCCTCGACCGCGATTCGGAAATTGTCGCGCATCTGTTCGACGAGCGCAACCCGGCCGTGATGAAGCTCGTGGAAGAGGTGATCCGGCGGGCGCATGCCTGCGGAAGAAAAGTTGGCATCTGCGGGCAGGCCCCGAGCGACTACCCCGAGTTCGCCCGGTTCCTGGTTCAGTGCGGAATCGACAGCATTTCGCTGAACCCGGACACGGTATTGCGAACAACCCAGGACATCGTGGCCGTGGAAAGCGAACAATCACGGGCCAGTCAAACGACCAACGGTACGTGATTTGCGACCTCCTCTTACTCAAAGCTGTTCGGAGCCTAACCAATTGAGGTACGTTATGCGGCATTTCATCGCTAGTTTTGTGACGATGACTCTTCTCGTGGCCGCGCCGCTTGTCGCGGCGGACAAACCGGCCAAGAACGACAAGGCTAGGCTGCAGGGTAACTGGAGCTTGGTTTCTGTCGAAATTGAAGCGAAGCCCGTGTCAATGGACGAGTTGAAGGAGGCCCGGCTCGTCGTTAGCGGCGATCACTATTCTTTCACGTTAGGCAAAGACCGTCTCGAGATTACTTTCAAGATGGACGAGGGCAAAAAGCCCAAATCCATTGATCTGACTGTTATCGAAGGACCGGAAAAAGGCAAAGCCTATTACGGTATCTATAAGTTGGAAGGCGACACCTACACGATTTGCAGGTCGACCGAACCGAACAAAGAGCGCCCGACCGAATTCGCCACGCAACCCGTGTCCGGTCACATGATCGTGGTCTGGAAGCGCGTCAAGCCGTGACCGATAAATTCACCTTCGCTCACCAGCGAGGGTAAAAAGTCGGCAATCCCTGATTCACCTAAGGCAACCGTGTTAGCAGGCGACTACTGTGTCGGGATCGCGCACAAACTGTGCGTCGGCGATCCAGCCACGGCGCTATTCCTTGTGGCATTCCTGCGTCTGTGTCTGATTTCTGATTCTGTATGCAGATAAAGCAACAATCAATCGATTCGGTGATCGGGCACGCTGTTTGCCCCTTGATGAAACAGGCAACAAGTATGAACCCGCATACCCGGAACCGGCGGGTTCGCTCGAGATGAGGTTCCGAAGCAAGGAGATTAATCATGAAACGTTTAATCCCATGGCGCGACTCGCACCTGCTGGAAGAAGCCCGTATGGAGTTCGACGAAGTCTTTCGCCGCATGTTCGGTGCACCGATCGAAATCAACGGGAACGGCAAGAAGGCTTGGAACCCGCACATCGACGTCTCCGAAAACGACAAAGCTCTGGTGGTGAAGGCCGATCTTCCCGGCGTCGATCCAAAGGACATCGACATTACCGTCGACGAAGGGGTTCTAATCATTAAAGGCGAGAACAAGGAGCAGCGCGAGGACAAGCAGAAGGATTACCGGCGCATGGAACGGTTCGTCGGCCAATTCTATCGATCAATTCCACTGCCATCCGGCGTGGACAAGGACAAGGTCACTGCCAACACGGCCAACGGCGTCATTACGATTACGGTACCAAAGACGCCGGGCGCTCAACCAAGGAAGGTGACCGTCAAAGCGGGCGAATGATCAAGCAACGAATTTGGATTCGGCCACGGATGGCCGAGCACCAATCCGTGCCATATCTCAGATCGCTCGTATTCTGCGTGGATAAACATTCTACGTGGATAAATGAACCAATTCGCGACTCTGGCTATTTCCGTTTTGGCCAGCGCGCTGGCGTCCAATCGTCGAGCCATTTCGCCAGGCGAGTAAAGAGCCAAGTCGAGGTTCAATTGCGGACTCGTCATGAAATCACTCCACGTCGCGGGTACGGAGGCGCTGCTCCAATTCGTTGAGCGACTTTCCCACGCGCACGACGTTCGGCATCTCGATCACTTGCGGATGCGGCCCCCCAATGCGGATAACCATATCTCCAGCGCCAAAACCGACGAGCCAACGGAACCAGTCGTATGGCTTCTTCTCAAACACCACTCCGCCAGTGTCAAACGATTTTTCTTCGCTGCCCAGTTCATCCCGGAAGCGAATTTGCCCAACCGAGAACGCTAGATATGTCCGGCGGTCAAACACGAATACGGCCGCGACCCAGGCCAAGAACAATGACACCGAGAGGACGAGATAAGCGCCAAGATTCAGGTAGACTTGAATCGCACGCAGACCGCGAAAAAGCTCGTCCCACCATTCCATCCAACTGAGCAGAAATACCAGCGTCGTCAGACAGGCGACGGCAAACAGTGCCCACACTCCTCGCAACCAAACGTGGCTAAGAATCACAACTGCAAGTACTGTGGTCGCGAATATCGCACCCGGGATTGGGCTTCGGGCAACATGCACCATCGTCGCATGGATGGAATCACCCGCGGGCGCCGTCACCTGGTTGCCCGCAACCACCGCATGTTGCGGTACCAGGACCATGTGACGGTTGTCGAAATAGGTCCATGCCGCCATGACCAACCCCACTGCCCAGACCGGCCACCAATAAATCAATGGCGAATGCATATGAATCTTGAGATCCCGCCGAGACAAGAGCTGCGGAACGGGTGAGGTAGTTGGTGGGATCGGGGTGCTGGACATGGGTTTTCCCCTCCGCCAAATAACAGCGGTTACTAGAACCAAAGGGTGTGACGTACTCAAGGAATTCACCTTGATGGCGAATCTTCAGCGCTCATGGTCGGTCCTTCATTTGTAGTGTGGATCTCAAGTCGCAGAATCGGTGAGCAATTGCGATGCCGCCATGCGAGGTGATTTGAATGATCGAGAGCAGGCTGGAGCCTGCTGCTGTGCGATCCGGCTACAGTCGACGATAACTCGTGCCGATTTCGCACCCTCGGATGTGCATTGTGACCGGTCCGTGGCCCAAGGGTGTAACCAGATTCTCTGGGGGTTCCTGGGCGGCTGTTTTCATACGTCCAGGGAAAAAAACGCTGTTGTCCGCCCCGGCCCCCAGAGAATCTGGTTACACCCTGGCCCAACGATCCGATGCGATGGTCACAGGAATTCACCGAGTCTCGAACGCGAGGATTCGCGTTTTGACCCCGCTTACACAGCCTCAGGCACAGCAGACTTGGCCGGATCAGGCCGAACAATGGTACGTGATTTGCGAACGCCTATGCGTTGGTGCGAATCGACTAAGTATTGGTCGTGTGGGAATGCTTGCACAATTCAAAACAAGTCGGAATAGACCAGAGGCTGTGCAATGTCTGACAAATCCAAGCTTGATCGGCCCTGGATGGTTGCCGTTTGGCCTGGAATGGGCAATGTGGCCCTAAATGCGGGCATCTATCTCTTGGCCAAATTGGACATGAGAGTAATCGCCGAAGTTGAGGCACCCGACGTTTTTGACGTGGAACAGGTCGAAGTAAAGGAAGGAATCGTCCAGAAACCCCGACATCCTCGGAATCGCCTTTTTGAATGGACGGACCCGAACAAAAAGCATGGCATGGTCATCTTTCTCGGTGAAGCCCAGCCACCCATCGGAAAATATGCATTTTGTCGTCAACTCCTCGCATACGCTCGGGATCTTGGTGTCGAGCGAATCTTCACGTTCGCGGCGATGGCCACTGAGATGCACCCGGAGCACCCGTCCCGCGTTTTCGGTGCGGCAACGGAGCGAGACGGCCTCGAAGAACTGAAACGCCTCGAATTGAAAATCCTTGAGGATGGCAATATCGGTGGGTTGAATGGCGTTCTGCTGGCTGCGGCCGCTGAAAGCGAATTGCGCGGTGTGTGCCTGCTGGGCGAGATGCCACATATCTTCGCCCAACTTCCGTTTCCCAAGGCCTCCCTGGCGATCCTGGAAGTCTTCACGACCATGGCGGACCTGGACCTGGATCTTACCGAGCTTTCGGCACAGGCCCGTATGATGGAGCAGCAACTCGGGGAAATCCTCGCTCGGGTCGAGAAGCAACTGCGACGGCCAAAAGACGCCGATGAGGAAGCATACGAACCCGAGGAAGCTGACACCGCGAAGGAAGAACGCGTGAATTCGGCCGGGCGAGAAAGAATCGAGCAACTTTTCCAACAGGCGGCGAAAGATCGCTCGAAGGCATTCGAACTAAAGCAGGAATTGGACCGCGCCGGGTCATTCAGCGAATATGAAGACCGATTCCTGGATCTCTTCAAGAAGCCGGAGTGACGGTTCCGAACGCCAAGCCGATTGCCGGTCATGCATGCTTCGGGCGCCAGTATTCACGAAGGACATGGCCGGATTTCACAATCCACCCACTTAGCTTGAGGCAGGACATTTCGAGTGCCGCAGTTCGCGTTCCGCTTCCGTCCAAAAAGGCCACGCCATCACCCTAAATGATAATATACATATGTGAATGTAGAGCGAACAGACATGTGCCGAAAAGGCCAGAAAATAGAGCCAAATCAAACGTGGTCAATCAGGGGAGAGTTTGGTAAATAGCGATGATTTCGGTTTCCTAATCCGAGGGTCGCAGGTTCGAATCCTGCCGGGGGTAGTTCAGCGAACGTAGAATAACTGCTTTTTCAAGTCGTTTTTTTGCATTGAAGTGACGTGTCCGTCGCAAAAGATCACGTTGTACACGCCGCCGTGGCGCGGTTCGGGGTAGTGATTCACGGCATCGACATCGTCTACCGGCCAAGGCAGTCCCGGTCCGAGGCCCGGAGGGGAGACATCGTTGGTGGCACAGCCGGGATGGCGGGCGTGATCCCAGCCGAGCATCACGTTGCTGGTGCCGTTGGCGTTGGTAACCACCACACGCTTAACGCCGGTTGGACCACCGTAGACGCCGTTGAGGGCGTAGGCAATCTGTACGGGTTGTCCGTTCGTCGGGCTATTGGGCAACAGGTCGATTCCGCCCGGGCAATGATAGACTTGTGCGTTTTGCTCGAGATATTTCCACAGCAGCGCTTTGGTTGGATCGTAATCGGAAAGCGGGGTGTCGGCATAGCCGACGCGATCGTCGAACGGCCCCCAATAGACGCCGAGGTCGAAAATCTTCGGAAAACAATCGCGATTCACGTCGGCATAATGGTGAGCCGCCAGGCCGATCTGCTTGATGTTGTTGGCGCATTGAGTGCGTGCGGCGGCAACTCGGATTCGCTGTACCGCCGGCAAGAGCAAGCCGATCAGCACGGCAATGATGGCGATGACGA
>JBGQCZ010000053.1:0-13423 GCA_041495645.1 Gemmataceae bacterium
AAAATGCCTCGCGCTACCGCAAGGAACTCCTCGACTTGCATGAAGAGGTGAAGACCAAGCTCGCGAAAGTGCCCCCGCAACGGCGCGTGCTGATCACGGCTCACGATGCCTTTTACTATTTCGGCCGGGCTTATGGTTTCGAAGTTCGCGGGCTTCAGGGCGTCAGCACCGTCTCCGAGCCCAGCACCCGCGACGTTCAGGAACTGGCCGACTTCATCGCCAACCGGCGCATTCCCGCTATCTTCGGGGAAACCTCGGTTCCCGATCGCAATGTCGAGTCCGTTCAACAGGCCGTCAAGAAGAGCGCTAACTTCAACGTGAAGTTCTACGGCAACTCCCTGTTTTCCGATTCGCTCGATTCGCCCGGCAAGCCCGCCGGCACCTACATTGGCATGGTTCGGCACAACGTGGAAACCATCGCCAAAGCGCTTGAGTAACAGCCCTCCATGCCAGCGAACGCCATCGAAGTCGAAGACCTCACGGTCGCTTATCGAGACAAGCCGGTGTTGTGGGACTTGGACGTAAGCGTCCCCGCCGGCGTTTTGCTCGCAGTGGTCGGCCCAAATGGCGCCGGCAAGACAACGCTCATCAAGGCAATCCTCGGTCTTGTTCGACCCGTTGCCGGCCAGGTGCGAATTCTCGGCGAGCCGTACGACCAGCAGCGCAGACTCGTCGGCTACGTTCCGCAGCGCGGCACCGTGGATTGGGACTTTCCGACCACTGTGCTCGATGTCGTCACGATGGGCACCTACGGACGGCTCGGCTGGTTTCGCCGGCCTGGCCGGGCGGAGTTCGAATCGGCCCGGGCGGCCCTTCGCAAAGTGGACATGGAACCGTTCGCCGACCGGCAAATCAGTCAACTCTCCGGCGGCCAACAGCAGCGTGTCTTCCTCGCCCGGGCGCTCGCCCAAGACGCCCGCATCTATTTCATGGACGAGCCGTTTCAGGGCGTGGACGCGGTCACGGAGAAAACCATTGTCGAGATTCTGCGTGCCCTGCGCCGCGAAGGCCGCACCGTCGTGGTCGTGCATCACGACCTGCAATCCGTGCCCGAGTATTTCGATTGGGTGCTGTTGCTCAACGTTCGCAAGATCGCGCTCGGCCCCGTCGCCGAAGCGTTCACCGAAGAGAACATCGCAACCGCGTACGGGAAGAAGATCGCGACTGCGTCTCACGGCTAAGCCCTTCTTCAAGCCTTCACACAGCCAAATCGCGCGCCTCAGTTCGGGAGGGCGAGGCTCCTGCCGAGCCTTCTGCAGAGGCTCGGCAGGAGCCTCGCCCTCCCGAACTGAGACAATGCCCGAAATCACGCCCTCTATCGAATTACCGCCAAGTCTGCTACAATTCGGGTTTGGACCCGCGACTATCGGAATTGCACCATGCTGCCCAGCGTTCCCGAGGGCGTCGGACTCGACGACCCTATTCTGTACATCAATCGCGAACTCAGTTGGCTCGAGTTCAATCGCCGCGTGCTTGAAGAAGCGCGTGACCCGTCCGTTCCGTGGCTCGAACGGCTGAAGTTTCTGGCGATTTTCTCGTCGAATCTCGACGAGTTCTTCATGGTCCGCGTCGGCGGGTTGCAGCAGAAGGTCCATGCCGGCGTGATTCGCGGGTCCGGCGCCGACCGCATGCCGCCGCGCGAACAACTCAACCTCATCGACCAAACCGTGCGGCAGATTGTCGAGGACCAATACCGCTGCCTCACCGACGAGGTGCTGCCCGCGCTGCAGGCTGAAGGCATCGTCATCCGCAATCCGAAGGACCTGTCCCCGGCCGAACTCGCCTATCTGGGCGATGTCTTTCGCCGCGAGATTTTTCCGGTCCTCACGCCCCTCGCCATCGATCCGGGGCATCCGTTTCCGCACTTGTTCAACAAGTCGATGAACTTGGCCACTATGATGCAGCGGCCGAATCATCGCGAGAAAATGTTTGTCGTGGTGCAGGTGCCCACGGTGCTGCCTCGCTTCATGCAGTTGCCGTCCGAGAAGGGCCACGTTTTCGTGCCTTTGGAAACGGTCATCCGGCTGTTCTTGATGGACCTGTTCCCCGGCATGCAACTCGGCCCCGGCTCGGTGTTCCGCGTCACCCGCGACAGCGAATACGAAATCGACGACGACGAAGTCGAGGACCTGCTCAAGACCATTGAAGAGGAAGTGAAAAAGCGCCGCCGTGGCGATGCGGTGCGGCTCGAAATAGAAGCCGATGCCCCGCCGGAGATCGAACAGTTCTTGACCTCCGCCCTCGATCTGGATGCCACCAGCGTTTATCGCCTTCCGGGCATGCTCGACCCGACCGGACTGTTCCAGATTTACAGCCTGCCCGGCTATCCGCTCCTGCGCGATCCGCAAGCCGTGGCCCAAACCGTGCCGGAATTCACGCAGACTTCCAGCCCTTTTAACGCGATTCGACTGCACGACATTCTCGTCCACCATCCGTACGAGGCCTTTTCGCACGTTGTGGATTTCATCGAGGCCGCCGCCGTAGACGACCGGGTGTTGGCCATCAAGCAGACGCTCTATCGCACGTCGAGCGATTCGCCGATCGTTCGCGCCCTCGCCCGCGCCGCCGATCGCGGCAAACAGGTCACGGCCGTTATCGAATTGAAGGCCCGCCTCGACGAGGAGCGCAACATCGTCTGGGCCCGCGAACTCGAAAAGGCCGGCGTACACGTGGTCTTCGGCTTCGTCGGCCTCAAGACCCACTGCAAGGTCGCGCTCGTGGTCCGCCGCGAGGACGACGGCATCCGCCGCTACGTCCATCTCTCCACCGGCAACTACAACCCGCAGACCGCACGCATCTACACCGACCTCGGCTTCTTCACCTGCAATCCCGACTTCGCCGACGACGCCTCCGCCCTCTTCAACTACCTCACCGGCTACGGCGAATTGCCGCTCTGGCGCAAACTGGTCGTCGCCCCGTCGCGGATGCAAGGGTTCATGATCGAGAAGATCGAGCAGGAAATCGCCATCCAAAAGGCCGGCAAGGAAGGCCGCATCACCGCCAAGCTGAATGGGCTGCTCGAACCGAAAGTGGTGCAGGCCCTTTATCGAGCGAGCCAAGCCGGCGTGAAGATCGACATGGTTTGCCGCAGTGTGTGCGCGTTGCGGCCCGGTCTGCCCGGCTATAGCGACAACATCCGCGTGCGCTCCATCGTCGATCGCTTCCTCGAACACAGCCGCATCTTCCTGTTCGGCAACGCCGGCGACCCGCAGGTTTACATCGGCAGCGCCGACTGGATGGACCGCAACCTCAGCCGCCGCGTCGAAGTGGTCTGGCCCATCGAGCAGCCGGACCTGAAGCACCGCTTGATCAAGGAAATCCTGGCCACGACGCTGAGCGACAACGTCAAAGCCCGCGAAATGCAACCCGACGGCACCTGGAAGCGCGTCAAACCCCCGGAAGGCGAGACGCTCCTGCGCAGCCAGGAAAAGTTCCTGGAACTCGCCGCCGCCAACTCCATCCGCCGCCAGGCCGCCATGAACCTCGTCCCCAGCGCCAACGGCGTACCCCAACCCGCCCGCAAAAGCCGCCGGCAAGCGCGAAAGACCACGTGATGTGGCTCGGCCCGACTCGCAAAACCAAACGATTTCCAACTTTTCGGCCTGCGCGCCAAATCGGCTCTTTCGCCGTAATTCCTTGCTCCCCAAGTGCTTGCCACCCGCCCCCGACGCTCTCAAAAACTTAGTTGGGAAAGTGGTGGTGGTGGTGTTGAAGCGAGTTGGATTGCCAGTTGTGTCCGAAGAGCCGACCATTCCAGCGCTTGATAAGCCGATCCACAAGAACAGAATTGAAATCACCATGACGGGCTCTCCAAGAAGTGCGCACGGAAATGGACGGGTGCGAGCGGCGTATCTATACATCAGTATATACATTGGACGCGTCGAAAATACCGGGGGAATATATGGCTCTGCCCGGCATGCCGCGCGGATTAAGCCTTCTTGTTATCGGGCTGCTACAATGAAAAACGACAAGCGAGAGGAGCAATCAGATGAGTTCGATTCTGATGAAAGGTGTCATCCGAAATGGTCAGGTTGAAGTCGCGGAACCGATCAACCTGCCCGACGGATCCGAAGTGACTATCACCAATCACGCTCACGACAAATCTCCGGGCCCGCCAAACAACGACGGCGCGGATGACCTGGAGGATAAAGGCTTCCTGGAATATTGCCGGACCGAAGGCGATCCAAACATCACGTTAGACGAAGTTCGTGCGGCTCTAACCGCCATTCCCGGTTCGATGACCGCCGCCTGTTCCGCCGAGCGCGACGAGGATTAAATGCCCGGCTCTTTTGTGGACACCAGCGCCCTGGCCAAGCATTACCATGTGGAACCTGGGTCCGCCGAGGTGGATCGCCTGTGGGCAGACAGCGGTCGCACACTTTCATTTCTCGGGTCGGCGTCGTGGAAGCGATCTCGGTTTTCGCCGGGAAAGTACGCAGTGGCGTTCTTTCGCCTTCTGCCTTCACCGTCCTCCGCAAGCGCTTCCTAAGCGATGTCGCGCAGGGACGACCGAAGTTAGTTCGGATGCTGGTCCAGCATTTCAAAGACGCAGAACGACTAATCGGTCAACACGGCCTGGCCCGGAGGCTTCGTACCCTGGACGCTCTTCAATTGTCCGTGGCCCTCGACTTGCAGGGCCGCGGGATGGTTGATTTGCTTGTCTCTTCGGACCAGCAGCTCCTCGGTGTAGCCAGCGAGGCAGGGATCTCCGTGTTCGATCCGGAAAACCCGTGATCTGCCAGTGAACCAGCGTTCTTCCTCGGCGCCGAGGCGCGGCTTCCCGCCCAAGCGTCAAGCACGCGGCGCTCCGTCCTCGATGGAAGCCCGCTTTCCGGTGCCGCGCGGAATGATCCGCGACCACGTCGAAGGGCCATCGGACTACGGCGACTGAAAATCGAACCGCCAACCGGTCTTAGATTCTGGTTACCGGTCTCGCCGTTTGGCTGACGGAGCGAATTGTCGGCCGATGTGCCTCGGCTCTCGCATTCGATGGGCGGACAACGCACGTCATCAAGCAGATTTCGGATATGCGTGTGTTTCAGGTCAACCCGCGCTCGATTTGGCTGACAAGTGATTGAAGGTCCGGATCGACAGTGCTGTAAGCCAAAGGAGCGCAGTCCAAGACAAAGACGGTTTGTTGTGCCCCTTGGCCTTTGTGGTAGTGCTTACCTACCAACTGGTACGCCTCGTTCAGGTCCGATGCTGGTCGGTCGCGCAGCCGCATGTCATCATTTCGAGGATCAAACCCCAGCGATTGCTGAATGAGAACCGGCGTCAGTCCTTCATGGATTCGCTCGAAGTGGGTGTGTTCACTCAGAAACCATGACTCGATTTCCATTATCGCCAGAACAAAAACAACTGACGCTGGAACTTGATTAACGTCCTTGAGGAGTTCCGTTCGCAGCCGAGGAATGTTCGCGCGCACTTTTGGAGCGTCACGCAGACCCACGATCGAAGAGTATCCTGTCCTCACAAGGTTGTCATATTCCTCGATTATTCGAGACTTAACACCCCCGTCACTGCCGCAATCGACGATCAAGAAATAGAATTGGGGCGGAGGTTCAGTCCCCGACCGGACGATTCGAAGCCTGCGCCTCACTGACGACTCACCACGCCTGGCGAGCATTTCAATTTGCAAGGGCACGGCACCCGCCAGTTCCCGCACGAGCCATTCGACAAATAACTGTTCCGTTTCCCCTTCCGTAAAAATCGCAACCCTACTCACGGGCGACAACCTCCTTCTCTGTTTCCAGAAAATCGGTCGCGAAGAAATCGAAATTACTCAGCCCGGTGTCTTTATACTCTTCAAAAGCCTCCCTCGAATTCTGGTAGTTTCGGACTCGCACGCGATGACCCACCCGTTGAAGCACAGTCCAATACTCAAGAGGTACTTTATTCATGACAAAACGATCGTTGCTTGACATCAGCAACTGAATTCCGGATGCTGGATCCTTTGCCTTGGCTGTCAATACTTCAACGAGTGCACGCGACCGCTCAAAATCGAGGCCTTCGCCGATATCGTCCGCAAGTATACAGGCAGACTTTTTCGACAACACGTAATAGTTGACCTGCGCCAGCAGCGAGAACGCACGGAACATTCCTTGGGAAATCGATGGCTGATCGACGAAGGCATTTATGCCTTTTTCGCGGATCGAGATTCCGACCAACTCGCCGGGAAGGATGACATTGGGCAGCAGTTCAGTTGGGCGCTTGATGTCGATTTCTTCGATGTCGTAGCCCAATTGGCGCATATCCGAAATCACGGCGGCGACGTATGGGTTTCCGAGATCCTTTCTTGCTTTTAAGAATATTGGCACCACCTGACTTGTGTCCCGCTCGTTGACCGGAACCTCAGTCGGCACTCTTACAAGCATTGCCAGATTAAATGGCGAGACGTCATACCCAAGTTTGAAGTGGCGGACTGACGCAGCCCATTCGTGAAGAGGTCGAAGGAAACCATGTTGAACGTTGTCGCGCTTTGTGAACGCCGCAATTTGAGAATTTGGCACCTCAAACTTCATCATTGTCTTTTGAGACGGTTGCCCCTCAATTTCGATTGCTTCAGCCAGGATTTTTCCGTACCCACCTTCGCCACGTTGCAGTAATTGGCCGCGCTTTTTTGATTCAAGGACTTCCTTTGTTACGACTGAATTGTTGTATTCCAACGTGTAATGTAAACTGTCTTGCCCGCCGTCGAACTTGGCATCGTACTTTCCACTCGTGAAAACGTTCTTTTGGTCACCGGTTAGCAAATTCGACAGATTCTGAATAAGGTTCAGTGTTCGTGTCTTACCGGTTGAGTTTCTCCCGACGAGTAGGTTTACATTCGAAATCAAGAGATTGTCGAGAATCCACTCACGGTCTGTACCTCGAAACTGCTCGTAGTATACTGAACGCAACTGCATCATGGCCCCTCAATGCTCATGCCAATTGATTCTACTCAAGGACACGCAATAATCCCTCAAAGTTGCCCGAAGCGACCAGAGGCTTCCCAACGAAGGGAATTGAAACGGAACTCCGCAGTGGTCATAATCTGAAAGCGGGACTGGCTGCGAAGAAATCGGTGTCAAAGAAATCGGTGTCCAGCACCCGTGCAGCAACTTCAGCCAGGAGCCTGGGCTGACGAGTGGCTCAGATCGGCTCAAAGTGCCCGAACATGTTTTGAAACTCGGCCAGATTGGAGGGCGTCTCGTAAAAGCAGACCGCCTCGAACTTCTTCCACAAGTCCCGCACGGCCGAGTTCCCATGCGCGCCAGCGATGGCTTCTTGCGACACCCACTCGAAAACCTCGACGATGGTTCCATCCTTGGTGCGCATCACGATCGGCGCTCGGTTCAATACACCGACTGACACATCGTTCCGAGCCCGTGAAACGGGCTCGTCCGCACGCGAATCGAAAACCCGCCACAAATGGCGGGTCTCAACCGCTGCGCGGAAAGCCCCGTAAACGGGGCTACGATTCGTCGGTTTCGCGATCGATTCGCGCTCTTGTATTTCTTTAGTGCGGTGTCCAAAATGGCGGAGTGCTTTTGAGTCATTGGAGTTCGCGGCGCGGTGAGCAAGGTCACGAAGACACTGGACAAGGTCATTCGCGGGAACGCGGATGCGAACATCCGGTTTGGCGACTTGTGTGCCTTGCTCGTGCATTTGGGTTTCACCGAGCGGATTCGCGGCGATCACCACATTTTCTCGCGCGACGGTGTCGCTGAAATCCTCAATCTTCAGCCGCGCGGCGGAAAGGCCAAGGCGTATCAGGTCAAACAGGTTCGGGACGTGATAACATCATATGGGCTTGCGAAAGATGCCGAATCGCACAAGAAGTCCCCGACGAAAGAGAAGTCTGATGACGCGACCGATCAGACCAAGAATGAGGAGCTCGACGGTGGGTGACATCAAATACGAAATCATCCTGTATTGGAGCAAAGATGATCGGGCGTTCGTCGCCGAAGTCCCGGAATTGCCGGGCTGCGCCGCGGACGGGCCGACCTACCGCGAAGCGCTGGCCAACGTCGAAGTGGTGATTGCCGAGTGGATCGAGACGGCCCGGGAGCTAGGACGTCCGATCCCGATGCCGCGCGGTCGGTTGCTGTACGCATGACGGTTGGTTGATTTTGTTCTCGTGCCCGCGAACTGTCCCATTCTCGTCGCTCGGGACTCATCGGGCTTCGCTCACGTCGGAAGAAATCGGTCTCAGATTTTTTTCGGCTTTGACGAACGCGAACAATGAGCGACGAAGGCACTCACGCCATTTCCTCAACGCTCCGGCAACTTCAGCCAGGAAATCTGGGCTGGCAAGTGGCTCAGATCGGCTCAAAGTGCCCGAACATGTTTTGAAACTCGGCCAGATTGGAGGGCGTCTCGTACCAGCAGACCGCCTCGAACTTCTTCCACAAGTCCCGCACGGCCGAGTTCGCATGTGCGCCAGCGATGGCTTCTTGCGACACCCACTCGAAAACCTCGACGATGGTTCCATCCTTGGTGCGCATCACGATCGGCGCTCGGTCGGTGACGAGGCCTTCGGCGCGAAGCGGCGGGAGATGATTGCGGACGAGTTCAAGGAGCGCTTGCTCGCAGCCGGGCCGCGGACGTGAAGGCTGAGCGAAATACGATTCACGAAAGCACGAAAGATCGAAAACGCGAAACGAATTCCTTTCCTGTTTTCGATCTTTCGTGCTTTCGTGTTTTTCCTACCTCACTTCGCCCGCCATTCGACCACGCCCGCCGTCGCTTGCGGGGCCGTCGAGCGACTGTAGCTCCCCTTCGTGACCAGTAGCAGCGCTTGCAGTTCCTTGGTTTTCGCGTCACAAATGGCCAGGCCTTCGATCACGGCATCGGCACGGATGGGGAATTTTGGGTCGCCGTCGCGGTTATGTTGCGATTCGAGTTGGCCCGTCAGGCGGATCAGCGCTCGGCCGTTGGTCACGCTTTCGATCTTGGCGGTCAATTCCGTTTTGATCGCGTCTTTCGGTTGAGGAGTGAAGATGGCGTCGGTCATTGGCGACAGGACGGGGACAAGTTTGCTCACCGCGGCGGGAGCGATTGTCCAGGATTTGCCAACGGTTAGATCGGTCGGCGCGAAAGCGGACCAGTCTTTTGGCGTCAACATGGCGCTATCGACGACCGGCTCGCCGTCTTTTTTGCCGTTGCGCATGCCGTGGGCGTAGACGGCGAGGCGGACGTTGCCGTCGGCGAAACAGCCGCAACCGCGATGCTCGAGCGGATCGGTCGCCTGGATTTTTCTCGGCTCGACGGGACCGAAGGCCGTCAAACCGGCCGAGATGGCCGCGCGCGTTTCCTGCACCCAACGCTGCTGGCCGGCGGCGAAGGTCTCGCCGGTCTTGTTTTTGAAATAATGGAACGCCAGAATTTCTCCTTCGGGCGAAACCACCCACAGGCCTTGCGGCCAGTCTTGCTTGCGCAGCACGGCTTTGAAGAACTTGCCGCCGGCGTCGTCGGGCACGCGATTGGTATTGAGGGCGAAGGGCACCATCGTCTCGGCGACGCGGCGAATGACTTGCTGGTCGTTAAGCGGGCCCGCACGGAGCCCGGCGGCGTAGCCTCAGCAGCGTTCGAGCGGGAGGCCGTCGCGGCCGCGGCCGCCGGCGGCCCAAAAGAAAATCGGCCGCTTCTCGGACTTGGCGAGGCGGATCGCTTCGTTCGCATCCACGATCCACGGCAACTGCTGCCACTTGACCTCATCCGCCGACGGACGCAACGCCGCCGCGCGCCGCTCAAGGGCTTGCCACGCGGGATCGGTTATCTCCGGAGGTTCTGCCACGACAGGTGCGGCACCGAAAACGATCAGTCCAAAAGCGCAAAGCGAAATGCGAGGCATGAGTGTTCTCCTTCCGTGAAGTTGTCCAACAGGATACCAAGCGCAGGGAGGTGCGGGAAAGAGCAGTACGGTACTTGGAGAGCTAGAAGAAATGGGCATAGCGAGCGTCGAGAAATACCTTCGCTTGCGCTTCAGGCTTGTGTGAAGGAGGCCCATACAAGCCTGAAGCGCAAGCGAAGGAGTTTCTCGACGCTCGTCGAGAAGCGCCGTCTCGATCACTTCGGAGCGTACGGTCCGATGGCGGTGGGGGCTGCGTTCGGGGCGGCCGCTGCGCCGGCGGTCAGCGAGCCGGGCGCGTCCGCCGAGCCGGCCTTGCCACACGAGCCGCTGGTGCTGCGGTCTTGCGGGCCGGCGTGTTCGCAATCGCAGGCCCCGCCGACGTGGCGGCAGCCGGACGCGGCCAATTGCATCAAGGCCATCACGGCCACCATCGCGAGTATTCGACGCATGGGATCCATCCCTCTTGATAATTTTGGCGGTTCCATCCGCTGCCCACGGGGCGGATTGCGGGGCTTGTCCGCCCCGTGGGTCGTCATGTCTTACGGAAGAGTGGGAATCCGGGGCGCATTCCGTTTGACACATTCTTTTTCGTCACCTTGCAACCCGTCCCTTGACTCATTCCCGCAAAGGTCGTTTTCTGTGAAAATACCCCCGATCCGGTAATCTCCGGGGTTTATTCAGGAGCCGCCGTTCCCATGGACGCCATCATCCTCGCTGCCGGCCTCGGCACCCGCCTTCGCCCGCACACGCTCACAACCCCCAAACCCCTGCTGCCAATCCAGGGCCGGCCCATCCTCGATTGGACATTGGGTGCCCTGCCCCGCTCAGTTGAACGCGTCATCGTCGTCGTGAATTACCTCGCCGAGCAAATCGAGTCGTACCTCAAGACGCAGAAACACTTCGCCAACTGGGTGGCCGTGAAGCAGGAAGTGCCACGCGGCACCGGCGACGCGCTGCGAAGTTGTCGCGGGAAGGTCACCGCTGAACGCTTCCTCGTGCTCAACGGCGACGACCTCTACGGCGCCGCCGATCTCGACGCGCTCAGCCAGAAGACCGCCGGCTTGCTCGTACATCCCGTGGACGAGCCGAAAAAGTTCGGCATCGTCTTCGCGCGGCCCGACGGCACGCTCGAACGCATGGTCGAAAAGCCCGATCTAACCGGCCGGCAGATGGCCAACATCGGCGCTTATTTGTTTCCGCGCTGGGCGATGGACATCGATCTGCCGCTCTCGCCACGCGGGGAATACGAGATTACCGACGCGGTCTCCAAAGTAGCCGCCGTCGAGCCGTTCCACGCGGTGCCGGCGAAATTCTGGCTGCCGATCGGCACGATCGAGGCGTGGCGAAGTGCGCAGAAGGCGGATTTGTCGGCGGTGCGAGGGAAATTTGATTCTCGGCAGAAGTGACAGCGGCGGTATAATCGCCAAGAGGTCGCGAGCGCCGCCCTTGCCCAAGCTCACGGATCCCGAACGCTTGAAGTGCTTCCTCGCGGCGCTAGCGAATTGGCGATACGATGGATTCTTGGAATTTCGTCCGCTGGCCCAGGACTGGCTTCAGCAAGAGATGCCGAACCTGACCCAGCGAGAATTGCGGCGGATCCTATTTGCGCATGTTCAGGCGGGCGGCGAAATCGATGAGGTGGTCGAGCGAAGGCCGGAATGGGCCGATTTTGGTTTCCACTACGATCTTCGCCCGACTGTTGTCGGCAAGCGTCTCTATGTTGAGTCATTGTTGAAATATCGGGACCCCGAAGACCCGGATGACCCGGATGACCCGGTCATCATCGTGGTTAACGTTCATTGGGCGTAGAGGAATGCGACTATGGCGCTCGTAACGGAGAAACCCGTCAAGTCCCGGCCGTTTCCGTGGTTTTGCCCGGTATGCCGAAAGCAAGAAGTGTTTCGGACACCGGTGACTTATCGAACCAAGGTGAAACACGACGACGTGCTTCATGAGCTCGAACTAACTAATTTTCAGGTTCCCAAGTGTCGTAATTGCGGCGAATTGCTGTTTGACCTTACTGCCGACGACCAAATCAACCAGGCATTGCGAGCGAAGTTAGAACTGCTTCATCCGACCGAGATTTGCGAGCGCCGGGAAGCAATTGGGATGTCAGCGTCGGAGTTGTCGCAACGACTAGGATTCCCCGAAGACACCATCAAGCGCATCGAAGAGGGCTTGGTCATTCAATCGCGCGCACAGGACAATTTCCTCCGGGTGTTCTTCGCCTTTCCTCAAGTGCGGCAGGCATTCACCGCATCTGGCCCCGATCCGCGCCTGGGCCTGGTTCCCATCGGCATCGGTGACGAGTGCCTCGCCGGCTCGCACCAGTAGACCATTTCATCTTGAGCCGCCCGCATGCCTTGGACGCAAAACTACGCCCCCTTCGAATCGCTCTGGCTCGATCCGCTGCTGGCCGCGCTGCCCGTGATCGTGCTGCTCGGGTTGTTGGCCACCGGGCGCGTGCCGGCGGTGCTAGCGGCGGTGGCCGGGCTTTTGTGCGCGATGTTCACGGCCGCGTATGTGTTCGTGCCCAAGGAGGCGCTGGATCCGAACGGACCGGGGAGGCTTGCCTGGACCGGAACGGTGCTGGCCGCAGCCGGAAACGGCGCCGCCTTTGGGCTGCTGCCCATCGGCTGGATAGTTCTTGCGGCGATCTTTCTCTACACGCTCACCGTCGACACCGGAAAGTTCGAGATCGTCAAGCATTCCGTCCTGGCGCTGTCCGACGATCGCCGCATTCAAGCGTTGCTGATTGCCTTCTGCTTTGGAGCGTTCGTCGAAGGCGCAGCCGGGTTCGGCACGCCGGTGGCGATTTCCGGGGCGTTGCTGATCGGCGCCGGATTCAAGCCGTTGCACGCGGCGGGCTTGGCGCTCATCGCCAACACCGCACCGGTCGCTTATGGAGCGCTCGGCTCGCCGATCATTACCTTGGCGCGCGTTACCGGACTCGATGAATTGAAATTGAGCCAGATGGCGGGGCGGCAACTGCCGTTCTTTTCGCTGATCGTGCCCGCGTGGTTGGTGTGGGTGATGGCGGGTTGGCGCGGTGTGCTGGGAGTGTGGCCGGTGCTGGTCGTCTGCGGCGGAAGTTTCGCCGTCGTGCAGTTCCTGGTGTCGAATCTCCACGGACCAACGCTGGTGGACGTGATCGGCGGGCTGGTTTCGCTTTTCGCCACAGCTTTGTTTTTGTTCGTCTGGAAGCCGAAAAAAGCCTGGCACTTCCCCGACGAACCGCCGGCCCAGCCGGTGCGACACTACAAAATCCGTGAGATTGTCTCGGCGTGGGTGCCGTGGATGCTGCTGACACTGTTCGTGTTCGTCTGGGGCCTGCCGCCGGTGAAGCGCTTCCTGAACGAAACAAGCGTGACGTTTGAAGTGCCGCTACTTCACAACCGGGTCGCGGAAGCGCCGCCGGTGGTTCTGGTTCCGAAACTCAAAGAAGCCATGTTTGATTTCAATTGGCTCTCGGCCACAGGCACGGGGATCTTGCTTGCCGCGCTTTGTTCCGCCATTTGGCTGCGCGTTCCACCCGCGAAGATCATGCAAGCATTCGTCCAAACTTGCCGGCGATTGAAATGGCCGCTC
>JBGQCZ010000054.1:0-13408 GCA_041495645.1 Gemmataceae bacterium
TCAGGCGGTAGCGAGACGCATCGGGCAAAAAGCGAGATAAATCGAAGTCTTTCACTTCGGCCGCAAACGTGGTGGGGAACTTCCGGGCGTCAAAGTTACGGATTCGATCAATTCCGCTGCGGCCATGAATTTGCGCGTCATAGAGCGCGGCGACGGAGTGCCCCACCGGGGTCACTGCCCCCATACCCGTGATCACAACGCGTCGTCTGCCATTGATCATAAGATGAAGCCGGCGGACTATTCCCACTTCTTGATTACTACCGCCGCACACTGGCCCAGGTCCGTAAAGCCCAATTTCATTACGAACGGCTTGCGAATCGGCCGCAGGCCGCTTGCGTGGACCACGATGGGACACTCGGTATCCCGATGGTCGTGATTCAAGGTCGGCGGCAATGCACCGTGAGCAAGTGCGTGCAGCGAAAAGCCTAACTCCGTCACACCTGCGGCTGGTCCAAGGTTGCCTACATATCCTTTCGCACCAAACACCGGAACTCGATCGGCGGCAGGCCCGAGGGCCAAGCGGAGCCCTCGCGCCTCGATCCGGTCCTGTTCCGGCACACCGCTGCCGTGAGCGTTGACATGATCCAAATCGTCGGGTCTGATGCCGGCCTCGGCAAGCGCTTGGGTCACGGCACGAGCCAACCCCGAGCCGTCCCGACGAGCATCAAACGCTGATGCAAAGCCGACGATTTCGGCGGCAATTTTTGCTCCGCGTTTTTTGGCATGTTCCAATTCTTCCACCACCAGCACCGTGGCGCCTTCACCAAATACCATGCCGTCGTGATCGCGATCGAAAGGCCGGCAAGCGCGCCCTGGATCGTCATTGCGGCGCGACAATCGCAGAAACAGGTTATGTCGTGCCTGGCTCAAATACGAAATCTTGCTATCTGCTCCGCCAACAAGAAACGCGTCGGCCTGTCCGCGTCCGATATGTCGCACTGCCTCGCCCATGGCGTTCAAGCTGGCTACGTCGTCCTGGGTGATGCTGTTGCTCGGACCTTGCAGGTCGAACATCACGGATACGTGGCATGCCGCCATGTTCGGCAGGTATTTTAGCATCCAGGTCGGTTCGACGGTTTCGAGACCTTTTTCGCCCCAACCGCGCAGATCGACCCGTTTTTCGGGGTTGTCGAGGGCCGCGTGCGCGGCGCTGACGATATCATCGACTTCGATAGCGATCAGCGATGTACCGAAGATTACGCCGAAGCGCGTCGAATCGAATTGCCCACGCGAAAGGTTCGCGTCCAGCATGGCGTATTTGGCCGCAATGAGCCCGAGCTGGATCGTGCGAGCCATCAGTTTGAGGCTCTTGCCCATCGCCTTTTCGATTTCGTTCTTGTTATCGAGATGTTTGCGAGCCGCGAAGTCTTTGATTTCGCCGGCCATTCGACACGGGAGTTTCGAGGCGTCGAACGCGGTGATTGGGCCGACCGCCCCCCGACCCTCACTGAGAGACGCCCAAATCGCCGCTGCATCGTTCCCAATGGGAGTGAGTGCGCCGCAACCGGTGATCACTGCACGCCGGGAATGGGACATGGTCGTTCACTCGATACAAGCACCGGTTCGCCGGGGCTATTTCGAAATCGTCTCCAGCAGGTTTTTCAGCTCGCCGCTGAAGACGAAATTGCGGTCGCCGAACATCTGCTGCGAGCGCGATTGATCGAGGTGGGCGAACGTAATCTCGGCTTCGCCGATTGGTTCGCCGCCGGCCAGCACCTTGCCTTGCACCGCCGCACCCTCCGGCCGAAGGTACAGCAGGGTGGTTTCGTAGGCCAGTTCCTCACCGGCCAGCGCCTCGCGGGAGAATTTCGCCCGCGTGATCTTGGCCAGGACCACCTTTTCCTTGAACTCGTTGGCCTCGCCGACCAGAATGCCGCCGGTTTGGGCCAACCCTTCCAGCATCAGCGCCGCCGGCATCACCGGGTAACCGGGAAAGTGGTCCCGGAACAGATCCTCCGCCAGGCTCAACTGCTTGACCGATCGGGCGAATTCGCCGCGGCGAAACTCCACAAATCGGTCAATCCAAACCCATCGCATGGGGCACTACTTCGACAGCTTGCCTTGGACGTAGCGGGCAATCAAGTCGACCGTGAACAGGTCGCTGATTTGGGCGACTTCGCGGTTCGTCTCGACGTGGTTCAGGTCCGCGAACGGCATCCGGGCCTTCAATTCGGCCAGGCCCCTGTCCGTTACCTTGCCATCCTGCACCATTTCGGCATCGCCTTGGAAAATCGATTCGGGGAACAACTCCCCGCGCGGGATCTTGATCCCGAATTCGCGTTCCAATCGGAAGACGATGTCAAGGAAGTCGATCGACTCCGCCCCCAGGTCGCCCTGGAGAGTGGAGCGCGGCGAGATTTCGCTCTCGTCCACGTTCAAGGCCTCGACCAACGTACTCGACACCTTTTTGTAAATCTCGTCCTGCGTCATCATGAATCGTCCCCTAGACAGAAACCGAACTGGGCCAATCGAGAATGCTACATCCGTTACATCGTGGGCACACCCAAACTCAACCCGCCATCCACCGTGATGACTTGACCGGTGATATAGGCCCCCGCATCGCTTGCCAGGAACACCGCCAGGCCGGCGATGTCTTCGGGTTGGCCTAACCGCCGAGCCGGGATCATCTTCTTGAGCAGGTCGCCCGCCTTGTTTCGTACCGCCTCGCTCATGTCCGTTTCAATAAACCCTGGTGCGATCGCGTTGACGGTCACGTTTCTCGCCGCCACTTCAGTCGCCAGGGCGCGGGTAAAGGCGTTGATCGCGCCTTTGCTCGCCACATAATTGCATTGGCCGGCGTTCACATAGTCCGCCGCCACGCTGCTGATGTTGATGATCCGCCCGCACCGTTGCCTGAAGATCATCACCTCGGCCGCCGCCCGGCAAAACCGGAACACGCTGTTCAGGTTCGTGTTGATCACCGTCAGCCAGTCTTCTTCCGACATCCGCACGAACAACCCGTCGCGAATCACCCCCGCGTTGTTCACCAGAATGTCGAGCCGGCCGCCCCACGCTTGCCGCACTTGATCCACGCATTTCTGGGCCGTGTCCGCTTCCGCCACGTCGCCTTGAATCGCAAGGATCGTGCCGCCGGCCTCGCTGACTTCCTTCACCAAGGCGTCCGCCGCGGCCTGATTCCCGCGGTAGACAAACGCCACTTTCGCGCCTTCCTTGACGAACGCTTTCACGATTCCCCGGCCGATTCCACGGCTGCCGCCCGTCACCAAGGCAATCTGATCTTTCAGTTGCATGCCGGTTACTGCCCCAGGATCATATTCAGCATTTCGCGCCAGTGCCGGGTCATGGCCTCGTCGCGGGCGGCGAACGCCGGGTTCTTCTCCCGCAGGTTGTAGCCCGCCAGCGCAAACTGCGCTTGCACGTTTTGCGTGCCTTCCGTCTCGCCCTTGCCTTTGAACCAGGCCAATCCGCCGTCGCGAGCCGTCAATTCCACGTTCACCCGCAATACCTGCCCAGGCCGAACCATCGAACCGTATTTGACGCTCTTGACTTCACGCAGCGCGATTACCGAATCGCGGAAGTCGTCGGTCAATCGCAACAGCCAACCGCCCGCTTCGACCAGGGTTTGCAATTGCAACACCCCGGGCATGATCGGAAAACCGGGGAAATGATCCGCCAGGTATTCCTCGCCCGAGGTTAGCCTCTTGAGCCCACGCAGGGTTTTTCCCGCTTCCCACGACTCGATCCGGTCCAGCAGATGAAAGCGCATGCGCTTCAGGTCCCCGCGACCGGCGCCCGACCGGGTAAGCCAGCAGAGCATTTCAAGAGGGGAAATATACTCTGACCCCCCATTATCGGCAACCCCGCCCATGTGTCCGTAGCCGATTCGTGTGAACTTGCGTAAGTCATTCAAGCAAAACGGTTTGAGTAAATCGCGCAAGACAGATAATGACGCCCCGAACCCAACCCGTTTCCCAACTTGGTTCCCAACCCGTTTCCCAACTTGGTTCCCAACTAAATCCAACTTTTCGCCGCGTGCGCCGTTTCCCGTTCTGGGGCGCAACTCTTTGCGAAACCAAGTGTTACTGTCCCCCCGCCGCGCCCTCAAAGATTTTGTGGAGAAAGTGGTTGGACGAGTGGTTGGGGAGGTTGTGAAGTGAGTTGAGACGCGGGTTGGGCTTCGAGTTGGATTGCCGGTCGGAGCTGAACCGGCAAAATCGCCCCAGCCGCTCATCGAATGGGAACTGAACACGTCGGATCCCTCAAAAAACAGCGCGCACCACCGGCGCGAATACTATACATCAGTATATACACCATTTCGAGGTGAAGAGCCTCCTTTTGGCGAGCCGGCGGGTTTATCCCGCCGGACCGGGCGAACCCCGTGCCGTCAGGCCGGGGGTGCAAGCGCCAAATTCGCCCCTCGCCCATGTACTCATGGGAGAGGGGTAGGGAGAGGGGTAGGGGTGAGGGCCGAGCGCCAAAAAATTCGCCCCTCTCCCATGTACTCATGGGAGAGGGGATGGGGGTGAGGGCCGAGCGCCAAAATCGCCCCTGTCCCATGTACTCATGGGAGAGGGATAGGGGTGAGGGCCGAGCGCCAGATTCGCCCCTCTCCCATGTACTCATGGGAGAGGGGTAGGGGTGAGGGATCGCGACATGCAGGCCGAGGAATCCGTGGCCTGGGAAGACGTCCGCGGCTTGGATCGGGAAGCCATCACGAAGGTGCGAGTGAATTGGAACCTGTTTCGCTCGATCATCCTGTCGAGCGACGCCGAAAAATGCGCCGTCTGCCGCCTGCCCATCTCATCACTGCTCGTCGCCTCGCACATCGTCCCGTGGTTGATCGACCCAACGTGCGCGTGAAACATGCAACGTCATTGGCCTCTGCTCATTGCACGACCGAGCTTCGACTGCAGCGTCGCGAACTTTCGCATTCGGGGGGGCACAATCTGAGTCGCTTTTGCGACGAACAATAAGATGACAATTAGCGGCATTGCTATATTTTTTCTTGTTCAAACAGACGTAACACGGCGAGGTCAAGAGGAAGTTGCCGAGCGGAATCATCAAATGGCAGAGCCACGAGCACATAACACTGCAGGCAGAGGCGATCCATATTGGTACGAGTGGTTTGTCGGACTGATTGAAGTCGTCGATCTAATCGACCAAGATTCGAAGATCAAATCAGTGGCATTTCAATTGGAAGGCGTGAAGGGCTGGGACGATGTGGTCGTCCGGCTTTGGGATGGCAGACGACGATGTTACCAAGTCAAGCACACCCGCGCGGACGATAGCCTGACGTTCGGCGACCTCGTTCAACACGACGATAACGGTGAATCATTACTCCGATCATTATTTCAAAGTTGGCGGGGAGCCGGGTTGAATGACGGAGTCACGAAGTGCATCCTCTATACGAATCGCGAGGCTGGCGAGCGCTGGGCCACTACGAAAGCCGGTGACCGGCGATCGCCGCTGCTGAGCTTTTATCAGTGGCTTCGCGGCACCGTCGATTCCGTCAAATCGCTAGACGATCTGAAACCCCCGTCAGAATTCGAAGGCTCTTGGCAACTTTGGGTCGCAGAACTGAGCCCAGGTAGCGATGACGATCGGATGGCATTCCTCCGAGCGTTAGAAATCCGGGCCAAGCAAGACGATCTAAACGGGCTTGAGGGTCGGATTCGGAACAAGCTAGCGCGAACATTCGGAGTATCGTTGGAGAAATCCGCTCCGCTGTTCAACTCGCTTTGCGCAGCCTTGCGAAAATGGACCACTGGTCATCCAGGTGTCACCATCGAAGAACTCTTTGCTGAGCTTGCCATGGCCCCTGAACCCAGGCAACTGGCACCCGCGCCTCCGCCTCCATCGCCATTCTTTCCCACACGTGTCCCCGTTGCGAATGAACTTGAACGCTTGCTTCAAGACGGTTCTGCGGAACCGGTTATTTTCTTGACGGCCGAGCCGGGGGCCGGCAAAACGAGCGTGCTCAGTTGGCTCGCCAACAGGCGCGACGACCAGCCTTTCGCGGGCTTGATCGGTGCACGTTTCTTCTGTTTCGAGCCAATACGCCCGGAGAATCCGATAATCGCTCCAGATGCGTCTCGGGTACGCCCCGAAGAACTATGGGGAAGCTTGCTCGCGCAGTTGCGGGAGGGCCTGCGCGGCCGACTCCATGAACTCCAGGTTCCGCTGCGGAACGATCTGCTTACTTGGCAGGGATGCCGCGAGCACGCCTTGCGATTGGCAAGACGGATTGGGCAGGAACGCGGACAGCCGTTCGTCATCGTAATCGATGGCATTGACCATGCCGCGCGCGCCGGTCAAACCATGCCACAGCAAATCGCCGACTTTTTTGCGTCATTGCCCGGGCCAAGCGAGCTGCCAACTTCGGAGTTGCGTTTGCTAATTGCGGGACAGCCTCCAGAACACTACGCCCAACAGTATCCAGCATGGTTGGTTGGGCCGCATCCTCAGGTGCGTCGAACTAACTTGCCGGGGCTTCTGAACGACGATGTCCGAGTCCTCTACCGCACGAGCCAGAGCAAGATTCCTGTTGAGCAGGCCGAAGAAGCCGTGCGCGTGATCGAAGAGCATGCGAAAGGGAATACTCTAGCGACGGTGTTTGCGGTGGCGGAGTCAGAGCGGGCAAGCAATGTCGTCGATTTTGCCGAAGTCCTCCGCAAGCGGCGGTTAGCCGATGGGTTGGCAACATACTACGCCTCGATTTGGAGCCTTATGCTTGAAACCGCGGGCGATGCTCGCCAAGGCATCGATCTGTGTCTGACGGGGGTATTCGCACTAGCTCAACGTGGAGTTCGAGCTGAACTTTTCGTCAACACGTTTGGTGAGTGGGGAAAACCTCTCGGATGGTGGCGAACGGTGCTCGATGCGCTGGGCCCTCTCCTTAAGGAAGGTCCCGACGGTTTTCGCGTCCGACACAACGATATCAGAGTGTTCTTGACCGCCAGGTTTTCGGGTTTCGACGAAGGCCAACGACGACGCGTGGCGTCGCAGCTTGCCGATCATCTCGTACGACCCGAAAGCGACCGGCTCGCGGCACATCGGCAAGTCTTTGACCTTTTGGAAATGTCAGGTCGATCCGGGGAAGCTGCAAAACACTTCACTGTTGACTGGGTGTTCGAGGCGGCCACATTGGGAATTGACAACGACCGATTGATGAGAGAGGCCGAACTAGCCATCCGCAGCCTCCCGTTGCATCGAGATTGGTCAAAAGTAGTTTCCGTCGCGTGCGCAACGCAAACGCTCGAAAGACTGCGTGAACTTCGAGAGTACTCCGAGTCAACCATCCCAATTGCTGATAAGGAACTGCCACCGTTTTTCCCAACTGAGGCGCGCGTACGGTCGGTCCGCCAATGGTCCACCTCGGATCTTCACGCTGTCGTGTCGGATGCCATTGAGTTGGCTGATCATGGCCAGAATGATCGGGCGCGATCGCTGTTGGACCGGTGGTTCGGCGGAGTCAGTATTTGCGATCTCGTCGGGCGGTTTTCCGATTCCATAGAGCAACGTCGTGCGTCGGATGGCGGTGAACGACGCCTGGAGGACAGCGCGCGATCTGCGTTCGAGCGGCTCGGTCATATCGCTGCCGTATTAGAATGGGTCATTTTGCCCGGCGATCCGTTGTCTGACATTCAACAGCAAGCCTTAGTTGCTTTTGAAAGGGGTTTTGTTAAGTCCGTAAGCATCACGCCGAATCTAGCGGAGTTTGACGAACTCTTCTCGTGCTATGAACCGCGCTATCTTTTTGGTTGTGAAGAACTACTCCGTCGCTGCGTTTCAGCATGGCGATGGGACTTGGTGCGCGACGGATTGAACCTGCTTGTTTCTTGTCGCGAGAAATTCCCTGCGACTCTTCAGGCCGACGCGACTTGGTGGGCACTTTGCTCGGGTGCAGCCGCCGAATCGGCGGCTTGGCTGATTCCGCTCGAATTAGATGACTATGGCCTGAATCGTTTGGATACCGACGTTTTCAGTTACGTTGAACATGACGAGCAAGTCGTGAGCGCAATGTTAAATATTTCCAGAGCAATTGGGTGGCAACGAGTGGGTTTGGATGCGCGCGACATTGCTGAGACGGTTTTTGGCACTTACAAACGATCAACGCACGTTTCCGAAGTGAGCGTACCGACTCGCCTGATTCTGAGAGCTGCGGCCACAATCGGCAGAATCGCAGCTGCAAAGGCGCGCGGTGGAGCCGAGGAGATTCGTACTCTTGTTACGCCCGCACAAATCGGGGAACTACTGAGCTTGCTTTGGGGCGACGTCATTATGAAGTCCCATCATATGTTCAATCACCGCAAGATCGCTGCCGAGCTGGCGCGCGAACTTTCGGCATATTGCGGCGATCTGGGTGACGAATACGAAGTTGCGGCAGTGCGTGCGGCGAAACCAATTGCGGCCAAGTACCCTATCGATTTTCGATGGAGTGGGGTCTGGTCCGTCCTTGAGCGAAATGGCGAGAAAGACACATTGCGGTCGTGGGTGCGATATTGGTTAGCAAAAAATGGGGAAGCTTGGCGGCTCTCGAAGGATTACCTTTTTGAAACAGTCGAGTCCTTGGTGCCTCTGGCGGAGCGGCTCGGTGAAAAAGACATGACGGTCGCCGCGAGAGATCGGCTGAAATGGTTACAGATTGGCTACCGGAGCGAAAAGGAAAACGCCTTTGAAGGGGTCTTGAGTTGGTTCCGTCAGGCATCGAGCCGATCACCCGCGATTTGGAGAGGTCTTGGGTGGAAGCTCTGGTGCATTTGTCAGGAAGTGGATGCGCAGGCAGGAAGCAACCAAGTGGAGAGCGGCATTCTTGACGCGATAAGCGCCGCGGCGATCCGATGCGGCGCTACGGACTGGTGGCAGCTTTTCGGATCGACCCTTTCGCGTATCAACCAAACCGGGTGGCACGATGATATCCGACAGCGGTTTGTAGACGGTGCCGAAATGGCCATTCTGCAAGGTGGCGACTTCTCGCCCGATGACGTCTTGGTGATTTGGTGTCTGGCGCTATGTTTTAGCCTCTGGACTGATCCAGGAGACAATGCATCTTTGTCTGACCTGCGAGAAGGCATTCAGACATTGCGGAACGGGCTGGAGAAGAATCTTCCGACTCGGTTGGCCGCGATAAGTTCACGTTACACTAACGTTGAACGAAGGGTTTCAGTCCTGTCGAATGATGATCCCATTGACGAGAAAATGACAGCGGGTCCACAAGCTGACCGCGTGGAGAGCACAATCGAACGAGCGATTCAGGGTGACGAGATTTCGCTCAGTGAAGCAGCGTCGGCCGTCGAAAAGCTGGTAAGCGGGGGTGGACAAGAGGTGGATGGACAGATCCACAAAGTTCTTGGCGCGGTGGGAACGAGCGAGAAACATTGCACTCCATGGTCTCACGCGGAGAATATGACTGACGAGTCACTTGCAAGAATCGTGCGACTCGCGCCGTCTGACGGATCATGGTCCTTAGTCCAAGCCGTCTGCCGAGATTTTGACCGATCACTTTCATGGACTTGGTCCATCCCGGAAAACCTTCTGAAAATCGCCCTCGCGAGAGCGTGCGGTTGCAGCGTCGACGATCTCATTGCCGGTGTCGAGATGCAGGTCGAGATGCACGCACGTTGGGCACTCGGTGGTGACCGGAATACCAATGATTTGCCACCTCCGCCAGTGGTTGAAGGACTTCTCTCTTGGCGCGACGTCGCCGTTCGGACTTTACCGCTGCTCCTTGAGTCATACAGCGCTGAGGTTCTCGGCGCTGCTCTTGAGGGAATGCACGCGCTAGTTGCGCATGATCCGTCCGTCATGCCCGATCTTTTTGCCCGGATTGTGTCACGGTGGCCTCGTCGATGGCTGTTGAGCGCTGCGGAATCATGGGCTGCCCTTCATCCAGACGCCCTTGATGCCGCTCGCGGTGAGCTTGAACAGGAAATGAATGAAGGCGACCTTGACATGCGCCTTCAGGCCTGGATCGTCCTCTGTGGACTGTCCGATGCGCTTCACCGTCAGCGACCAGAGTTTCCAATGCCAAAAACTGCTGACGGCCCTCGTCGCATTGAGATCGCTGGCGCGCCTGCAATTCTGCATACAGAGCCAACCCGATTAGGCGCTTCACAGTTTGTTGATCGATTTGCATCCGTTCGAAGCAAACTGAGACGCCTTAGTTCTTGTGGATTCCGATTCGAGCCGCTTGAATCTGTGATAGCTGAACGACTGGCGGCAAACAGCAACAGGTGCGATGTGGGCACCGGCCGCCAAGGACCTGCACGACGCAACAGTTTCTTTTGCACAAATCTTGACGAAGAGCGAGTAGTCGGCGATGCAGTTGGCTCAGTACTCTCCTCCGATTGGTGCACGCAAGAAATTCTCACGCGATTCGCGCAGGGGTTCTTGAGCAATGAAGACGCTTGGATGCAGCGAACGCCTCCGCGGCCATCCCGACGGCTCGATGAATGGCCCAACAAAGACGAGTACGGAGCGGAATCAATCGACCAGCGACAGGTCGAAGAGTCGCTCACAGAGCTTGCGAAGAATCTGGAGCTACCCAAGGGCTGGAACACGTTTGCCGCCGATACGTTTAGCTGCAATTCGAAAGAGGACTTTGTTTTGCATCTTTGGTGGGAGGCGAGTCCTGACTTGTTCTTGGTTCGCAATTCCCCGGTGCCAACCTGTACGAGCGGCAGGTCATTCCTTTGGTGGCTAGCAGATTTTGTCGAACACGAAACATCCAATGAGCGTTTCGATTCGGGCTTTTTTGTCGGGGGAATGCAGCGACTCAATCGCTGCAATTTTGAGATTCATCCTGCCAAGGCGTGGAGAGAGCTTGGTTGGGAGCCCGACCTTCGCGACCCCATGACTTGGTACAGAAATGGCCAAGCGGTGGCTCGATACGAGCGGATACATGGTCCACTTCGAAACAATCACCAAAGTCCTGTGTACCGGCAGCCGGTCTTGGAGCGCTGGATCATTAGCGATGAAGCATTCGAGCAAGTTCAACGAATTCACGGGCATTTAACGCGAAAAGTGGATTTCCAGGTGTACGCGTTTGACACGAAGGATTTGTGACGAGCGTGGAACCTAGCGTTGTCGGCGAGGCGTGCCGAGGGGCGTGCTTTGGTTGGAGAAGGTGCGGCTGCCGCCGCGGCGCGGGATGGCGCTGACTTGCTCGAAGATCAATTGGCACAATTTGCTTTCGTTGGGCCGGACTTCCAATTGCGACGAGCCGTGATTGATGATTTCGAGGGTGAACTTTCTGGGCATGGCACACGGGCAAGTGTATGATGAATTCATGGATGGCCGAGCCGGGATAGGGCGACGCGATGCCGACGACAAAAGGCGATTTCCAGATGCTCGCCGATAAGCGCGTCCGGGAAGCAGTTGTTCTGTTGAACGCTAAAGAATGGGACGGAGCATACTATTTGGCGGGATACGCCGCCGAGTGTGCTCTAAAGGCTTGCATCATCAAACGATTGAACGCCTCGGACGCTTGGCCCGCGAAGAGGTTCACGGAAGACTGTTACAAGCACGAGCTACCGCTTCTATTGCGATTGGCCGACCTTGAGACCGAGATGACCGCCGCCGGTCCGGTCTTAGTGCGATGGGTCCAGGTCAAGGACTGGAGCGAACAAAGCCGCTACGAACTGGGCAAGACCGAAATTGTTGCGAAGGAGTTTATTGAAGCCGTGGTCGACACGGCGGAGGGAGTGCTCCCATGGCTGAAAGCACGTTGGTAGAGAACCAGATCGAAGACGGACAGAAACTCATCGAAGCGGTCGCTGCCAAGGGAGTCGACGTGACTGCTTCTTTCTGGGCATGCTCAAGCGAGGACGGTCAATGGACACTGTACATCGCGTCGAAGACGTACGATGACAAGGGGCCGGCCCATGCTTACCGGGTTGTGGTTGACGCGTTCAGACAACTGGAAAAGCCCTGGATCACCGTGTCCGAAGTCAAGGTAATCGGCGCCAATAACGCAATAGCTTCCGACGTCTTGAAGGTTCATAAGCGGTTTCCCGGCCGGGCGCCGACGCGATCCAGAAGTTTGCCGCTCGGCGGCATGGCGAACGACGAGGTCTACATTTACCCGCAGATTCCAAATCAAGTTCCGGTCGCCTAGTTTCGCAGCCCCTGACAAAAGTACTTCCCAAACGTGACCATCGACTGCGGCCCGTTCTGGGCCCGAGAACGGGGTGTGGAACCGAGCGTTGTCGGCGAGGTGTGCCGAGGGGCGTGCTTTGGTTGGAGAAGGTGCGGCTGCCGCCGCGGCGCGGGATGGCGCTGAGTTGTTGCAATTTGAGCCGGTCCGGCTTCGCCGAACCGGGCGAGTGAGCGACTGAAGTGGCATTGAGCGGCAAGAAGATCTGATTCGACAGCCGAGCGTCGAGTACAGTACACGTGTTGACTTGATAACACGGAGCAACCGCGATGACATACCGTGGATACGTGAAGAATGGCGCGATCCAATTGGATGAGCGTGTCGCGCTGCCCGAAGGAGCAGCCGTGGATGTCACAGTGTTGAAGCCGATTGGGCCGGCTGTTCGCGTGCAAGAAGGGGCCAGTCTGGAAGAGCGGCTGTCGGCCATTTGGGCGGACGTGCCGGCCAGCGAGTGGACGAAGCTGCCGGATGATTTGACCGACCACCTCGATCATTACATCTACGGAACGCCGAAGCAATGAAGCGAGTGTTCGCGGACACGTTGTACTGGGCTGCCATCGTTCGGCCCGGCGATCCTTGGCGCGACCCGGCCGAACGTGCGCGCAAGGGCCTCGGCGAGGCACATCTGGTGACCACGGACGAGGTGTTGGGAGTTCCTGGCCGCGATGTCAGGCGGCGGCGCATTGCTTCGTCAAAAGGCAGTTCAGACGGTCCGGCTGCTGTTGACCGACGCCGATGTGACTGTCGTCGAACAATCGCGCGAGACATTTCTGCGAGCGCTTGATCGGTATGCTGAGCGTGACGACAAAAAATACAGCCTCACGGACTGCGGCGGGATGAATGTCATGGATGCCGCGGGAATCCGGGAGGTTCTGACCAACGACCATCACTTCGAGCAGGAAGGATTCACGGTCCTGATCAAGAAGGCGACTTGAGCATCCCGCCCCGGAGCAATCGCATGTCACTACTCGTTGCAGCCGAGAAAGCGCCGTTGGTCACCGATGCGGACGGCGTGGTGCGCGTTGGCGGCACGCGCGTGACGCTCGATACGGTGGTCGGAGCGTTTCGCGACGGAGTATCCGCGGAGGGCATTGTCGAGCAATACCCGTCGCTCTTGCTTGGCGATGTTTATTCGGTGATCGGGTACATCCTGAATCACACCGATGAAGTGAACGCCTATCTGCAGCGACGCCAAATCGCGGAAGGTGAGGTTTGAAGTGGTCCCCATCTTCTGTACCACGGGAAGCCGGTTTATCGCTATAGTCCCGGCGGCCCGTACCTATCAATGTTTCA
>JBGQCZ010000055.1:0-13340 GCA_041495645.1 Gemmataceae bacterium
CTGAGAGCCCGGTCTCGACCCACCCTACAAAATGACAAACGATGCGAAGAGCGTTTTCCCGCCGCGAAATGCTGACCCGTTGTGCCAACGGCTTCGGCGCCGTTGCGCTCACGGCGATGTTGGCGGAAGAAGGGCGCGCGGCGCCCATCGTGCATCACGCCCCGCGGGCGCGCAACGTGATCTTCCTCTATATGGATGGCGGGCCGTCGCAGGTCGATACCTTCGATTACAAACCGCTGCTGGAGAAATATCACGGCCGCGATCCGCATTCGGTCTTCAAGGTCGAGCCGACGCAGTTCGACAACGTCGGCAAGGTCATGGCTAGCCCGTGGAAATTCAAGCAACGCGGCGAGAGCGGCTTGTGGGTCAGCGATCTTCTGCCGCACATGGCCGAATGTGCCGACGACCTGGCCGTGGTGCGGTCGATGACCTCGAATTTCCCCGAGCACACCAGCGCCAATTACTTCCTGCACACCGGCAGCGGATTTCAGGGCCGGCCGAGCATGGGCGCGTGGTTCAGTTACGGGCTCGGCAGCGAGAGCAAGAACCTGCCGGGCTTCATCGTGCTCAACGGCGGGCTGATTCCGCCCGGCGGGCTCGACAACTTCAATAGCGGGTTTCTTCCGGCCGCGTATCAGGGCTCGATCTTCCGCCCGACCGGCCCGCCCGTCGCCAACATCAAGCCGCAAGGATCCCTTGAGCGACAAACGGCAAAGCTCGATCTGTTGAAGCAACTGGACGCGGGAATCTCGTCGCGGCTCGGCAAGCCGGACGAACTCGAATCGGCCATCGCCAACTACGAGACGGCCTTCCGCATGCAGACCGCCGTGCCGGAACTGGTTGACGTATCGCGCGAGACGGCGGCGATTCAACGCATGTACGGCATGGAGGAAAAGACCATCGGCACCGCCACCTTCGGCCGTCTGTGCCTGATCGCCCGCCGCTTGATCGAACGCGGGGCGCGCTTCATCGAACTCACCTGCCCGAGCGTCGGCCACGACCGCTGGGACCAACATTCGGGTCTGCGCAAAGGCCACGAGGACAACGCCCGGGCCGTGGATCAACCGATCGCCGCCTTGCTCAAGGACCTGAAGGCTCGCGGGTTGCTCGAATCGACGCTGGTGGTGTGGGCCGGCGAGTTCGGCCGCACGCCGTTCGCCCAGGGCAGCGACGGCCGCGATCACAACCAGTTCGGCTTCTCGATCTGGATGGCCGGCGGCGGGGTCAAAGGCGGCACCGCCTACGGCGAAACCGACGAATGGGGCTACAAAGTCACGCAAGGCAAGGCCGAGGTCTACGACTTGCACGCGACGATGCTGCATTTGCTGGGCATCGATCACAAAAAACTGACGGTGCGCTTCGGCGGCCGCGACATGCGGCTTACGGACGTGCACGGCGAATTGATCCGGCCAATTCTCTTGTAACGAAGTATCCGCAGATCGCGCAAAAGCGGTTTACTTGCCGTATGACGTCGCCTATGATGATCGGGCACGCCGAGGCGAAATGCGCGGCGCCTCAGGGCGGAAAGGAATCGCGATCCGCCGCGTTAACAAGGAAGTACCCGGTCTACTCGCATGATCCTTCTGCAAGCCGGTTATGGAGCGGGAGAGCTCCTGATCTGGGGTGAAGCAACGGCCGAGCATCGAGCTCGCTCTAATCGGCCGAGTGACAATCGCCTCCCAGTGCTGCCCTTCGGGGCAAGCCCAAAGAAACTCTCGGAATCTCTCGGCGATCTTCTCCCCAGTCAAGTTGTCGATTCCAGGTCGCGGGCTCGCGCCACGATTTGGCTGCCGACGACGGCCGGGTCGCCTGCTGCCTCGTCTCCAATCGTAGCGGAACCAGTTCCCGCGAACGCCCGGACCACGATTCGACCTTGGATCGTCGCCGCGGTCCGCCTACCGGTGCCGCAAGCAATCGACTTGTTTTGCGCTTGCGTGGGAAAAGAGACGCTATCGCCCGGCGTGATTGTCGGCCGCAGCATGTTGTTTTGGACTCATGCGCTGCGACTGGCGGGAGCATTGGTCGCGGCGGAACAATTCTTGCCGGCCGTGAAAGGCGAGGAAGGCAAGGCTATTGCCTGCTGGCAGCCGATTCTGGCGGGCGGCTGGGCCAAGCGATTACGCGAGTTGGCCGCGCGCATGCCGGCGGCCTGCCGGGCCATGTCCTCTGAAACGCGAGTCGAGCCCAATTCATCCGCTGCCGACATTCTCACGGATTTTCTCAATCGTGCGGTGGATGCGCTGGTGCGCACGTCGCTGACGCCGGCCGTCGCACAGCCCGAGAGTGCGCACGATCGTTGGCTCAATGCTTTGACATCTAAATCGGCGCGACTCTCCGCCGCGGATGCCGGCGGGCTGATTCGGGAAGCCCGCGATTGGGCCCGCCCGATCGCCGTGGCCGACGCGGCGCCATTTCGCCTGTGCTTCCGGCTGGAAGAGCCAGCGGCGAACGGAAATGGCACGGTCGCGGACGCTTCGATCGCGTTTGTGGAGGAATCCCAGCCGTGGCATCTGCGCTACTTGCTGCAGGCGTCCGACGACCCGAGCCTTCTGGTTCCGGCGGTGGACGCGTTTGCGACGAACGGCGCGGCCAACGGTATTCTGCGGCGCAACGGCTTCAACGCTCGCGAGTATGCGCTGACCGCGCTGGGGCGCGCTGCGACCGCCTGGCCGATGTTGGAAAACAGCCTACGTTCGGCGCGTCCGAACGGCTGCGATCTCGACCAGACGCATGCGTTTCATTTCCTCACCGAGCGGGCCTGGCTGCTGGAGCAAGCCGGCTTCGGCGTCCTCCTTCCCGCCTGGTGGGCGCGCAAAGGAACCAAGAACCGTCTGACCATCGGGGCTCATGTCCGCTCGCCGAAAATGCAAAGCGGCGGCGGACTTTCCCTCGATAGTTTGGTCGCGTTCGATTGGGTTGCGGCCGTGGGCGACCAGACGTTGACTGCCCAAGAATTGAACGCCCTGGCCAAACTGAAGACGCCGCTGGTCAAGATTCGCGGGCAATGGGTGCATGTCAACGCGGAGGAAATCAACGCGGCGCTGTCGTTTTGGAAGAAAAAGGGGAAAGTCCCGCTGCGTGAAATCGTGCGGATGTCTCTGGGCGGAGGCGAAGCGGCGGGTTCGTTGCCGTTTGCCGGCGTGACGGCCGAAGGTTGGGTCGGAGACTTCCTTACGCAATTGGATCAGCGCATCGGCTTTGAGGAATTGCCGCCGCCGGAAGGATTCACCGGCACGCTGCGTCCATACCAGGTCCGCGGTTATTCGTGGTTGGAGTTTCTGCGGCGGTGGGGGCTCGGCGCATGCCTGGCCGACGACATGGGCTTGGGCAAAACCGTGCAGACGCTCGCGGCGATTCAACACGGCTGGCATCAAGGCCCAAAACGGCCGACGCTGCTGGTTTGCCCGATGAGCGTGGTCGGCAATTGGCAGCGCGAGGCCGAGCGATTCACGGCGGATTTGCCGGTGCTGGTCCACCACGGATTGGAGCGCGTCAAAGGGGCCGCCTTCAAGAAGGAGGCCGCCAAGCACGCCTTGGTGCTGACCAGCTACGCCCTGCTGCACCGGGATGCGGAATTGCTCAATGCGGTCGAGTGGGGCGGTATTATCCTCGACGAGGCGCAGAACATCAAGAACCCGGAGACGCGGCAGGCGAAATCGGCACGCGGACTCAAATCCGGTTGGCGTGTCGCCCTGACCGGTACGCCCGTGGAAAACCACGTCGGCGATCTTTGGTCGGTGATGGAGTTTCTCAATCCGGGATTCCTCGGCACGCAGTCGTCTTTTCGCCAGAACTTTTTCGTGCCGATCCAGGCCGGCCGCGATCCGGAAGCCGCCAAACGACTGCAACGTCTCACCGGACCGTTCGTCCTGAGACGACTCAAGACCGACAAGACGATCATCTCCGACTTGCCCGACAAGCTGGAAATGAAGGTCTATTGCACGCTGACGAAAGAACAGGCATCGCTGTACGCCGCGACGATCGACGAGGAGATGGGCGGGATCGAGAGTTCCGGGTCCGGCATCGAACGAAAAGGCCGCATCCTGGCGCTGCTCACGAAACTCAAGCAAGTGTGCAATCATCCCGCGCATCTCTTGGGCGACAACTCGCCGTTGCCGGGACGATCCGGCAAGCTCTCGCGCCTTACGGAAATGCTCGAAGAAGCGCTGGAAACGGGCGACCGCGCGTTGATCTTCACGCAGTTCACGGAAATGGGCACGCTCATCAAGAAGCACCTGGAGGAGACGTTTGGCCGTGAAGTCTCGTTTCTGCACGGCGCGGTGACCAAGAAGCGGCGTGACGCGATGGTGGCCGGTTTTCAGGCGGCGACAGACGATTCGCCGCGCGTATTCATCCTGTCGCTCAAGGCCGGCGGCACCGGCTTGAATCTCACCGCGGCCAATCACGTTTTTCATTTCGATCGCTGGTGGAACCCGGCCGTGGAAAACCAGGCGACCGACCGGGCCTTCCGCATTGGCCAGACCCGCAACGTGCAGGTGCACAAGTTCATTTGCGCCGGCACGCTCGAGGACCGCATCGACGCACTGATCGAAGGCAAAAAAGAGGTGGCGGCCCGCGTGGTTGGCAGCGGCGAGGGCTGGCTCACGGAAATGTCGAACGCGCAACTGAAGGATCTGTTCGCTTTGCGGGCCGAAGCCTTGGAATAGCATTAGCAATCGAATGCGCGCGGATTTTGCGTCGCCTTGGTCGAAACCCGGCAATGTCGCGCAAGAATTGGGCCATTTGCGGGCCGATTGATTCGGCCGATGGCGCAAGGATGTTCACTATGTTGATCAACATTTCTAAGGCGCACGATCTGGGCGCGCCCGGCCTTGCGGCCTTACGATTTTCCAAGTGGGAAACCGCTGTTTTTTGGTGAGGGCGCCTTAACGGCAAGGAGGAGAATCCATGTCTTGGGGTTACTACCGCGAGTTTTTTCGGCCTTCCCGTCCGCGCCGGGCCACGGGCGGGATCAAGGCCAAGTCCACGCGCGGCGGATTCGGCACGACGTGGTGGGGCAAACGCTGGGTGGAAGTGCTGGAGAGTTTTAACATCGGCGCCCGGCTCGATCGCGGCAAGCGCTATGCCCGCAGCGGGCAAGTCCTCAAGATCGACATTGCCAGCGGCAAGGTCCTCGCGAAGGTGCAAGGCTCGATGTCCGAGCCGTACAGCGTCGTCATCGAGGTGAAACGGATCGCGGCGAAGGACTGGGACCGAGCCGTCAAGGCCCTCGCCGAGCAAGCGATCTTCGCGGCCAAGTTGCTCGCCGGCGAAATGCCGGCCGACGTTGAGAAAGTCTTCGCCGACATAAGCCTTTCACTATTCCCGGAACGGATTCAAGACCTGACGACCGAATGCTCGTGCCCGGACTGGTCGAACCCCTGCAAGCACATCGCGGCGGTGTACTATTTGATTGCTGAGGAATTCGATCGCAATCCGTTCTTGCTGTTTCGCATGCGCGGGCTGGATCGCGACGATTTGGTGACGAAGTTGGCTGCGGTTCCACCCCAGGAGTCGAACGATCCGGTGGAATTTGCTTCCGAGATGCTGCCGTACGCAAAGCCACTACGGGCGCCAGAAACGATTCGTCCGCTTCCGTCCGAGCCGAAAGCGGAGCCGTTGCCGGCCGATCCGGCTGCATTTTGGTGCGACCCGAAGTTGCCGGAGGATTTTTTCGGGCCGGTCGAGCCGCCCCCGGTCCACGCCGCGTTGCTGAAACGGCTCGGCGGTTTCCCGTTTTGGCGCGGCGTACGGCCCCTTGAACAACTGCTCGCCCCGATTTACGAACGTGCGTCGGCACGCGGAATGGCGGTCTTTCTGGGAGAGACCAAACCAATCTGAATGATCGGTCACTTCCTCATCTTCGCGATCCATTCGCGGAGCATCTCGACGGCTTCGCGGTCGACGTCGTTCGTGGCTAGCGGCGGCATGTGGCCTTCGCCGCGATGCGAGACGCGCTGGAGGATCACGGACTTTTCCGGCTGGCCTGGCGCGATCAGCTTTGCATCGGGGATGCCGAACGTGTGGTGTACCGGCTTCACGTCGAAGATCTTGGTTTTGTCCTTGTCGGTTGTGAATTCGAGGTCCATCTGCGCGTTGCCGCCGCCGGCATCCACGTGGCATTGCGAGCAGTTGGAATGCAGGTAGGATCGCGCCCGCTTGTCTAGGTCTTGGGATTTGTCGTACGGATCGGCCAGGCGCTTGAATTTGTCGGGCGAAAATGCCAACAACGCGGATGTTCCAGCCGGTTGGCGCTGATCGCGCGTTGCGGTTTGTTTCTCTACGAAGATATTAATCTCCTTTTCACTCAGTCCTTTCGCCTTTGCTTCTTCACGTAATTGGCCTTTCATCTCCTCGAAAGCCGAACCAAGCTTGAACAATCCAAGGTGTTCGAGCACGCGCAATTGATTATCTTTCACCTCACCGTAGTCGTGATCGCGATTCATTTGCGCTTCGGTGAGACCGAGGACGAAGTTGGCCGCCCGGCTGTGGCAAACCATGCATTCGGCCCGGCTGGGGAAGTGCCACGGCTTGGCCCTGTCGCGATAGGTCACGTCGAGCCCGCCGGCGGGGATCAATTCGGCATCGGTTTGAGCGTCGTTCCATTTGTAGGAGTAGCCGTACCATTCGCCGTCTTGCTTGGTCAGGAAGCGCGTCTCGATCCAACGGCGACCTCTGTCCGTATCGAGCGCGAACGATTTGACGAGTACGGTTTTTTCCGGCAGGTTCCAACCGCGAGAGCGGGAAAAGTCGATTTTCGGGTTCTCGCCGGGCAACATCAACCAGCGCTCCTTGTGAGCGCCGTCGGACCAAAGCGGAGAATTTACAGAGTAGGGAATCACGCCCGGTTTCATGCGTTGATCTTTCACCGATTCGTACAGCCTGCTCTCGCTCAGCTTGCGTGGGAATTTCGACGGCGGGAGATCTTTCGGCGTCGGCACAAACGTGAAGAATGCGCCTTTGTTCTCGCCGCGATGATCGGCCACGATCAGTTCACCATGTGTGTCCACGCCAATCCAGGTGATTTGCAAGTGCGAATCGGCCAGTTCCTTGTGCCAGATCGGTTTCGTGCCGTCGTGCTTCATGCCCCAAATCTTGCCGGTGGAATAATCGCCGTAGATGTAGGCGCCCTGCAGTTCGGGGAACTTCTTTCCGTAGTAAACGACCCCGCCCGTGAGCGAGCGGAACTCGGAATGGTGATGCTCGATCGTCGGTTTGACAATCGGCGCCGGGCCGGTTTTGCGGTTGAGATAAAATGGATGGCTGCCTTCGGTCACGCTCCAGCCGTAGTTGTCGCCCTTCTTGACTAAAAACGCCTGCTCCCATAAGTCCTGCCCGTTCTGACCGACCCACAAATGGCCGGTCTCTTCATCGACCGTCATGCGCCACGGATTGCGCAGCCCGAAAGCCCAAGTCTCCGAGCGCCCATCTTTCATTCCCACGAACGGATTGTCCTTTGGCACCGAATATTGCTTGCCGGGATCGGGGTGGTCGATGTCGATGCGCAGGACCTTGGCCAGAAGCTTAGTCATATCCTGGCCGGCGATGTTCGTATCGGAGTCGGAAGTTCCGTCGCCAGTTGTGACGTAGAACATCCCGTCGTGGCCGAAGGCCATGGCGGCGCCGTTGTGCCCGTCGGATTCCCAGTCGATGATCACGGTCGCGGATTTCGGATCGAGCTTGTAGGGCGCTTGGCGGTCGATGACGTAGCGCGTCACCCGGCAGTGTTTTTTGCCCGATGGATGCGGGCCGTTGCTGCCGATGTAGACGAAGCCATTGTCGGCGAATTTGGGGTGGAAGACGATGTCGTAGGCGACGTCCTCAAGTTTCAGGAGTGTTTCGATTTCCATGTTGTCGGGATTGTCGCGGATGCGGCCGATGCGCGTCGGACCGTAAGACCACGGCTGGTCGATGACGAGCATGAGATTGGTTCGCGGCTGCGGTTTCACGCAGATCGGGAAGTTGATCTTGAGCTTGGGAAACAATCGCTCCATGCGATACGGCGGCGGTGGATCGGGTGAGCCGACGACTGTTGACGACGTCACCGGCACGAACTTTTCGATGCCGTGCGGGCGCGACGTGTTTTTGTCAGGACCCTTGAAGGTGAGCGTCGCGTAGTCCTCGGAACGATGGAAATCGACTCGAGTCAGCGGAGCGCAGGTGGAAAGGTCCGGTTCTTTGAAGTCGACGTTGTAGTCGTAGCGGCACAGGGCGAAATTCCATTTTTCGCCGGGCTCGGGGCGGCCTCCCGTGCGCAGGAAGTCTGCCCAGGGAATGCGGCCTTCGACCGACCAACCCTTGTCTTTGTCGGTTCGCTTGTTGAGCGTGCCGTCGAGCACAACTTTGGCATCGACGTGAAATGCGCCTTCCTTCTTGAAGCGTTCGAATCCGCCGGCTTCGCGCCGCGGAAAGAACACATTCATGATCGTGTTGGCGGCATTCACTTGGAATTCGTAGTATCCCGGTTTGTCCTGGGCTGGCTTGAAGAACAATTCGAATACATCGTTTTTCCAGGTTTGCCCGTTGTACTCGGTCACGTCCGCAAACAAATCGGTGTCTTCCATCTCGGCCAAAAAGTAAATGTAATCGCGGTCCCAGAGCAGTCGGGCCTTGGTCTTGGTCTTGGAATCACGCGGCGGCTTGAGCCAGGGCAAATAGAAACGGTCGATGACTTGGGCGTGTTTCCAGGCTTCGTCGTCGGGCTTGCCGTCGATCTTGATGGGCGTGTCGGCCCAGCGGCATTCGAAGGCCGTGGGTGGATCCTTGGAGGGCGGATCGGCGGCGGTGCGATGTAGGCCGATGAGAAGCGTAGCTACAAAGATAGCAAGGCTAGCGAATGGAATGAGTCTTCGGGAGCGCATAAGAACGTCTCGCGGGTGACAGGTCACAATCTGTTCTACCCGCGAGACTCGGTTCGCAAAGCCGCAAGCGGCAGATCGGCTATTCCGGTTTCTTCCAAGTGCTATCGTCGTGCTTGTCCACGTATTCGTGGCTGGTGTATTCGAATTCGATGTACTTCTTGCCGTCGCGATTCATCGTGACCTTGGTCGGCTGCATCTGGCCCTCGAATTCCTTGTAATCGCTCATGATCTTTTCGTCGGCCACTTCGGTGCGCGAGGTGAAATCCACGGAGCGGTTTTCAATCTTTTTCAACAAGTGGGTTTTCTTGTCGAAGTACAGGCTGACGTCCTTGCGGCCTTTCTTGGATACGCGGATGCCGACGACGGGCGTGTCTCCGACTTTGTCGTCGCCGATGAGCGACAACTCCACGTCCTTCGAACCGAGCAGCACCAATCCGGCCGCTTCTTCCGCGTGAACAGCTTCCTGGATCATCTCCAGGTCTTCCTTCTTGTCCAACGTCATCACCACCTTGCCGTTGATGGCGATCCACAATTCCTTGCCGTCATAGACCACGCCTTGATTGAAGTCCTGGCCCATGACGGAGCCCTTGATGTCCTGGCGAAACTTCTTGTCGCCGGCGCGGATTTCCATGGTGCCTTCGATTTCCAGCCCCATCACATAGATCTTGAGTTTGCCTTTTTGAATCACGCTCTTGTCTTTGTTTTTGGCGAGCTTTTCGGCGCCGCCGTGGGCCATGATGGCGGCCTCGACGACTTTCTTGGCATCTTCATCGGCGCGAGCCGGCGCGCCCAAGCCGAGCAGCCACGCCCCGCACGCTAGGTAGGCGATCGCACGGGCGACGGCGATGGATTGGAGTACTCTGTTCATGCAAGATCTCCGGGGTAAATGTGGAACAACGAGTAATTCGTATCCGGGCACGGGTATTTTGGATTCGCAGCGACCGGCCAAAAATCGACGTTCATCTGTGGCCATAATACCTTAATTTGTAATTAGATGCGACATCCGGCAAATGTGACCAATGGCCACAAACCAGCAACAATCGTAACGGTTCATCACTCGAAAGCAGCTTGAAAGACAGCCCGCAGCAAGTAAGGATGCGAGAAAGCCTTGCTTGCACTGCGGGCTGTCACGGGTTCGCCTGCTGACGACGGTCTCCCACTTTGCTTGATGTGGTATCGGCGGCATGCGGCTGTCAAAGGCGTCGTACTATGGTAAAGTAGATCGAATGATCGAGGGATTGGCATGCGTCAGGGCTGTGTAATCGTCGCCGTCGTCTTGACATTCGCGGGTGCTTTCGGGCGAGCAGACGGCGTGCCTTCCCAGCTCTGGACCTTCGACACCATCACGCTCAAGAACGGACAAGTCCTCAAGGGCCTAATCGAAGAGTCGACCGATCAATCGATCAAGTTTCGCAGCGTGCTGCGTCATGCGGGCCGCCCGACGATTACATTTCATATGGTCGTTCCGCGCGCCGAGATCACCCGCATCGACCGCCTTCCCTTGATGGAGCACGAAGCGCTGCAGAATCGCTTGCTTGAATTGGAACAAAACTCGCCGCAGAGCGTAAAGGAGCGGATGGAAGGGTTGGACCTGCGCGAGATCGCTTGGGGCGGCAAGCCAAAGGGCGGTTGGAGCTACACTTCCGACTATTTTGTCTTGAATTCGAACGCGCCTGAAGAAATTGTCCGCCGCGCCGCCGTTCGGCTCGAACAAATCTATGCCGCGTACGCGACCTATCTCCCACCCCGCCACAAGGGCGCCGCTCCTACTTCGATCACGTTGTTGACCGATCAGGCCGAGTATAGAAAGTTGTTGTCCCCCCAAGAACAGGAATTCATTAATCCTGCCTTTTTCGACCCGACGATCAATCGCATCGTCTGCTATAGTAATGTGCAGCAGTTGGGCGAACGCCTGGCGCTGGTCCGCATTCAACATCGTCAGATCCGTGCCGAGCTTGAAGCGAAACGAGCCGAATTCGCCAAGCTGTACAAGGGCAAGGAACTCATTAGGGTCACTCAGCCATTCACCGAGACGATTCAACGCGTTGACTGGGCGGATCAACAGAACACCGACTTATTCGATAAGGCGACGCTGCAACTCTTCGCCACGCTGTATCACGAATCGTTTCACGCCTATCTGGCCGGCTTCGTTTATCCGCCGTCGCGGGGCGAGCTGCCGCGCTGGCTGAATGAGGGTCTGGCCCAGATCTTCGAAACCGCGATCCTGGAAGGGAAAGAACTGCGCGTCGGTCACGCGGATCCCGTGCGCCTGACGCGCGCCAAAGAGATGACCGGCAAAGGCGAACTTGTTTCAGCGACCAATTTGATCCAGAGCGGAGCAAAACAGTTCTTGCTGACGCACGTGGTCGATCGACAGTCGTCCGATCGGCATTACCTAACCTCGTGGGCATTGGCCTTTTATCTCACGTTTGAAAAACGGCTGTTTGGCAACGCCTCGATGAACGAATATGTGAAGCGGCTCGGCGAAGGGGCCGATCCAAAAACGGCGTTCGAGGAATTGGTCGGCATGCCGCTGGCGAAGTTCGAGCCGGCATTTCGCAAGTACGTGCAGTTGCTGCAGGCCGACGGCACGCTGGCCAAAATTAACAAACAATAACAGTCATTGGTCGGCGGGAATCGGTTTGGTGTCGGTCGGTTTGTCGTCCACCGCGGGCTTGTTGTTCAATTCAGGCGCGCTCTTGGCGGTCGCCGATCCGTTGCCTTCGAGGCTTGGCATGTGCGAAGCGATTTGCTGGCCAATGATGGGTACGTCTTGCGGATCGCCGGTTGAGACCGGGTGCTTCAAGAAGTAATAAACAAGAAACCCGCCGACCGCCGCGATCACGCAGACCACGATGATCGGGCGGACTTGTTCGGCCTTGCTGAAGATGGCCATGAATTGGTCCCCGAACCAATACGCGAGCGTGAACATGAGGCTGACGCCGGGAATCGCGTAGAGGCCATCGGCGATCAGGAATTTGAAAATCGGCAGTCGGTTGATGCCGGCCATCAGGAAAATTGGGCCGCGAATTCCGGGCAACATGCGGGCGCCCAGGAGAATCCAGATTCCATAACGGTGGAAGTTCCGCTCGATGCGGGCCCGCCGATCGGGCGTCAAGACTTTTCGCTGCACCCATCCACTATGCAACAAGCGCTGGCCCCAAACGCGGCCGATCGTGTAGAGAAATGCATCGCAGATCACGACGCCCGCGATGCACACGGGCAGCATGATCCACCATTTTAACGGACCGGCCGGGTCTGCCGCGCCGACCGTGACGCCGGCGCCGACGATTGGCAATTCCTCGGGAATTGGCAACCCCAAGCCGGCCGCCAGCAGCGTCCCGAAGACACCCAAATAGGCCCAGAGCGCCGCCGAATCCGGGATCACGCCGACTCCACCTCACAGCCCAAAAAAACGTTGTTCCCCGATTGTAATATAACATCGTCGCGCCAATAGCATCGGCGGGCGCGGAATTGCGTTCTCGGCGGCGGTTTGGGACGATTGTAGCGGATGAAACGCGTGAACCGCGCGAGCCGGACGGCTGTCGGCCGAATGGACGCACGAACGCCTGCGGGTACAATAACCTCGGCGCCGGCCGAACGCATGGCATTCAAGCAGGTGTCATTCCATTGGGCAAGTGGTGTAACTGGCAGCCACGCAGGACTTAGGATCCTGTGCCGAAAGGCGTGCGGGTTCAACTCCCGCCTTGCCCACTCTTGACCCTCCAAACCGAAGCGATGAAATGAACCAGCACGACTTGATCCGCGAGTTGCGAGAAACGAACTCATCGAAGATCGTCCTGCTTGTGGCCGACGGGTTGGGCGGGCTGCCGCTCGAACCGGGTGGGCTGACGGAACTCGAGAGCGCCAAACGCCCGAACCTGGACGCACTGGCGCGCGAGGGCGTGTGCGGCTCCAGCATCCCCGTCTTGCCGGGCATCACACCGGGCAGCGGTCCCGGCCATTTAGGTCTGTTCGGCTACGATCCGCTGGAATTCCGCATCGGCCGCGGCGTGCTCGAAGCGCTCGGCATCAACTTTCCGCTGGAGCGCCGCGACGTGGCGGCGCGGGGAAATTTCTGCACGCTCGACGCGAGCGGCAAGATCATCGACCGCCGCGCCGGAAGGCCTACCGACGAACGCAATCGGGAAGTCTGCCAGAAGATGAAGGCGATTCGCGTGCCGGGCTGTGAGGTGATAGTCGAGCCCGTCAGTGAGCATCGTTTCGTGGTTGTGTTCCGGGCCGACGGTCTTGGCGAGCACGTCCACGACACCGATCCACAAGCGGTCGGCGTCTTGCCCTTGCCGGCAACGGCAAAGGAACCCGATCCGACGTCGAATACGACGGCGGAACTTGCCAAACGCTTTATTGCGGACGCGGAGCGGGTGCTTAAGAACGAGAAGGACACCAATGGCGTAACGCTGCGCGGCTTCGCCAAGTATCCGCACATCGCGACGATGAAGGACGTGTACGGGTTGA
>JBGQCZ010000056.1:0-13116 GCA_041495645.1 Gemmataceae bacterium
ACCAAAGATCGGCGGACGGATTGTTGGGCACGTTGCTGGGCCGCGTGCTTTGGCCCGTTACGTCTTCGATGAACTCGCGGCAGGTAGCGGGCCGCGATTCCGGGTCGGCGTGCATGGCCCGGCGAATCGCCCAATCCATGCGCTCGGAAACCGCCGGATCGATCTCGCGCGGAGCGGGAAATTCGTTGTTCGATTTTTTCATCCAGGCATCGAGCGGGCCGCAGCCGTCAAACGGCATCTTGCCGGTCACCATCATGTACATGGTGGCGCCGAGGGAATAGATGTCGCAGCGGATATCGGCATGCTTGGCGTTGCGGAACTGTTCCGGCGCCATGAAGTGCGGCGTGCCCAGCCCGCGGCCGGTCCGCGTGAGGTTCATTTCGCCTTCGATGTCCTTGACCAGTCCCAGATCGGTGATTTTCGCCACGCCGTCGGTGGAAAGGAGCACGTTATCCGGCTTCACGTCGCGGTGGATCATGTTCTGTTTGTGCGCCCGGTGCAGTCCCTGGCACACTTGGGCCATGATGCGGGTCGCTTCGGGTTCCGAGAGCTTGCCTTCGCGTTCAATTCTTTGTCCGAGCGACTCGCCGTCAACATACTCCATGACGAGATAGGGATTGGGCGGCTGTTCGCAAAACTCGATGGCTTTGACGACGTGCGGATGATCGATCTGGCGGGCGGCGTTGAACTCGCGTTTGAAGCGTTGCAGGAGGACCTGATTGCGTGCGGCGGTGGCGGGAATGATCTTGATGGCGACGATGAGCCCGTCGAAGCGGCGGCGCGCCTTGTAAACGGTGCCCATGCCGCCCTCGGCGATCCGGGCGAGGATTTCATAGCTGCCGATTTCCGACAGAGCGGGCTTCGAGGTATCGAGCGCCATCGCCGAGTTCTCCAGCTCAGAAGCGATCAGTCGGTTCGATCGGGCCCGCCTTGGTAAGAAATAGCGGCTGCGCCCCATCTTGCGGCTTCGCGCAATTCTACCGCCAAAAATCGAACCCTGCGCGGCTTTTTTGCTTCTTTTCGCCACAGTCTCCACTCTCTAAGACTGAAACTAATGTCATAATCGGCGGGACCGTCTCAATAATCGCGCGTTTTTCACCCTAAAACTCGCTTGGGGTGCAATGAATTTGCTTGTCAACGGGTTCCCTATCGGTCACAATCATAAGAAGATAGTCAAAGCTTGCGGGCGGGATGAAATTCTCCGGCCCGTTTTTCACCTGGGCGGACACCCATGGCTAGGTTCGGAATCGTAATGTCGGTCTTTAATGTGTTCGTCGCTCTGATCGTGCTCGTTTTGGCCGGTTTGGATTACGGCCGTTACCGCGGACACGCACTGGCTGCATTTCTGCACGAAATGGTCATCACCGGCTTGCCCGTGGATGACAAGGAAATGGTAGAGGCCTATCCGTCCGATCCAACGATTACCAAGCTCGAACCCGAAGTGCTGAAAAAAGTCTTCGACAACAACTCCAACTTGGGCGGGGCCGATTTGGGCGGCGCGCCCGTGCAAACTGTCGAAGCTGAATTGACCCGCGTTGCGGCCAAGGTGAAGGCAAACGTCGACGCGGCGCCAAACGTTGAGCAAAAGCGCACCATTCTCTGGAGATATTTGCAGTTTCAGGCGCGCACGATCGTCGAGCGCGACGAATACCGCAAGAAATGCTTCCAGGATCCCATGGGCGCTGCCGAACAGGAACTCGAGCGCCGCTTCACCTACGTTCGCCAGCCGCAAAACCGCGTGGAGAAAGCCGCCAACAAAGAACTCCGCTTGGGCGCCGGACAGTTGTTCGTCAATCTCAGCGTCGATCCGGAATGGCGCAAACGCGTCATGGTCGTGGTGGGCTTGGAAGCCTACGTGACGGCCGTCGGCATGCAGGCCGACGCGTTCGCCCAAATCGCCAGCGACATCCGCGAATTGACCGTTCGCGATCAGGGCAATTTCGTGGTTTCCTACGAGAACGGCGTCCGCGAGCTGATATACCAGAGCGAAGAGTTGTTCCGGGCCAATCAGCGGCTCGCGAACTTGAAAGCCGTGCTGGCCGATCGGCTTACGGCACTCCAGCAACGGCAAACTGAAGTGAACGAGCATAAAGCGGACCTCACCAAGAAGACCGCCGACACCAACACCGAGATTGCCCGTCTCGAAGCGATTCAACGCGATTTGTTCGCGGTGCAACAGCGGCTGGGATTGGCCCAGGCGGAGACGGAAAAACTGGAAGCGGAATTGAAGAGCAAAGCGAAGCCGTGAGCGGCATCAACGTTGAGGCACGGAATTAACTGAGGCGCGGCCATGACCAGAGTCGGCAAGCTATTCGTGGTGTTCGTCTTTGGACTGAGTTTGTTCATGTTGGCTTGTTCGATCGGCGTGTACTCGGTGAGCGTGAAGTGGATGATGTCGCCGGAAGAGAAGAGCAAACTCAAATCCGCGAACGCCGAGACCAAACGCGAAATCCTCCAAAAGCAGGCGGGCATCGTCGATCGGTTGCAGGACCGAATCGACGAATTGGCGTTCGCCCGCGACCGCGTGGATTATCGTTACGAGCAGGGATACAAGTCGATTGACTTGGGCGAAATCAAGCGCAAGCAGCGGCAGGATTTCTACCAGGCGAAATTGAACCTGTTGAAGACCGGGAAGGATGCCGCCGGGCAGGCCGTGGCCAACCCCGTGCAAAAACTTGAAATTGACGCGAACCGGGAAGTCATCACGAACCTGATCGGCAAGGACTTGATTTCGCAGCGCGGCGTGCCTCTTATGGCGTACCAAACCTATCTCGAATCGCTCGCGGTGGCGAACAAGTCCGTTCAAGAGACCCAGACCGCGATCGCCAAGGCGCAAACGGACTATGCCGCATTGACGGACCAGGTTCAGGGCCTGCCCGGAAACGTTCAACAACCCGGCCTGATCAAGCTGAGAGAACTGCAAGTCGACGCCCGGTTGCGGGCCATTGCGGAACAAGAGTTTCTCAAACCGTTTTTGGCCAATCGCTACGGTGAGGCGGTTTTGTTGCTGAAACGGCAGCAGGCGTTATTGCAGCGGAAACAGGAACTGGAGAAGACTTCGCCGGTTTCCGCGAATCCGTAAGATTGCGATTGACAGGAGCGGGTGGGGCCGGCATAGTCCCGCCGCTCATCGGGGGATTTTCGACTCGAATCTGCATCTGAGGGACGGCGGCCGCAAGCCGACCGGGAGAATTCGCCATGACAGCGCTTGGCAAAACCTTGGTGTTCTTCAATCTGCTGTTTGCCCTGGTCACGGGCGGGCTGATCGTGCAGGTGTTTCTCACCCGCACCAATTGGAAAATCGGTTTCGAGGCGGCCGTGGCCGATCGCAACGCCGCTCAAGCCGTCGCCAAGTCGGAAAAGGTCCTCGCCGATCAACGGGCCCGGGCCTTCGATGCCGACCGGAAGAAATTGGAAGATGAAATCGTGAACCTGAAGAAGGAAGTCGCGGGCCGCATCGAAGAGGCTCGGGATCATAAGGCCGCTCGCGAAGCAGCCGTTACCGCCCAACGCGAAGCCATCGTCAACAGCCAGGCCGCATCGCAGGAAATCGACAAGCTGAAGACCGAGCGCAACCAGATGCAGGTCCAGTTGGCACAGAAGAACGATCGCGTCGCCAGACTGGAATCCGATCTCGCCAATCTCAGCGCCAAGGAAAAATACGCCAGCATCCGGGCCGACATCACGGAAAAAGAAATCGAAGAGAAGAAGGTCGAACTGGCCAATCTGAATCGCCAGATCGGCGAACTTCGGGCCGAACTTCAAAGCCTGGGCGCGCTCAAGAGCAAAGTGGCGGGCATGAAGCCGCGCGTGCCGACGGTGGAACAGGTGGGCAAAGTGACCAGCGTGGCGGACAACCTGGCGGTTATTTCGCTCGGCAGCGATCACGGTTTGGAAGTCGGCCACATTCTGCAGGTCTATCGCACTGTGCCGAGTGCCCAATACTTGGGTACGTTGACCATCAATAAAACCGAAACCCACCGCGCGGTTGGGTTGTTCCAGCCCTCGGGCCGCAACGTGGTAAAAGTTGGCGACACGGTTGACACCAAGATCATTCGCTGACCAGCGGTTTTGGAGGGCGGGCCATGGCGACCACCAAACTGCAAAACGACGCCTACACCGGGCTGTTGTTCGTATCGTTCCTGGCGCTAATCGTGAGTTGCGTGTTCTTGTATTTGGACATGGCGGGTTATTGAGAGTCCGGGAATTGTGATTCGGAGGATGTGCGATGGCGACGGCGGCGCGCAGCAGATATCAAACGACCCGTCCGCGGAACGACGCCTATACGGGCCTGCTGTTCATTTCGTTCCTGGCGCTCGTGGCCAGTTGCATCTTCCTCTATTTGGACTACGACCAATACGGCAAATCATCGCCGCAGTTCAAGCCGGAAATCAAGGCAGGCGGTACCACCGGCAATCTGCCGGGGCCAGGCGATGCACCAACGCCACCGGTGCCGATGGGCGACCCGATGGCGCCGGCCCCGATGAATCCGATGCCCGGCCCCATGAACCCAATGCAGGGTGGTCCCATGAACCCCGGACTGCCGCTCCCTGGCAAGCCCGCGGGAACCGGCTTTGACGCCAAGGGCGCGGCTGGTACGACAGCGACGACTGTCGACACGTTCGACCTGCCCCCGTTGAGCCCGACCAAATCGGGAACGGGCCGCTGAATTATGAAGTTCGCCGGATAACAAAAGGCCTGCCGTTTCAACGGCGGGCTTTTTTCGTCGAACGTCCGGCCGCGTAAACATGTCCATCACTTGTATATTGTTCTGTGTGTTTCGCCTGAAGGAGTTTCAAAGCGATGGCGGTTCGAGTCGTGTTGGCCATGAGCGGCGGCGTGGATAGCTCCGTCTGCGCGTACCTGCTGAAGCAGCAAGGGTACGACGTCGTCGGTCTGTTCATGCGCACCGGCGCGCACGGCCACGACGACACGCGATCCGATAACAAGAAGGGCTGTTGCAGCGCGATCGACGCAGGCGATGCCCGCCGCGTGGCCGACCGCCTGGATATCCCCTTCTACGCTCTCGATTTCGAAAAGGAATTCGAGCGCATCATCGACTACTTCGCCGACGAGTACGTCGCCGGCCGCACGCCGAATCCCTGCGTCGTTTGCAACAACTGGCTCAAGTTCGGCAAACTCTGGTCGTTCGGCAAACAACTGGAAGCCGACTTCATCGCCACGGGCCACTACGCGCGGATGGTGCAAGGCGCGGACGGTCCCGAACTGCACAAGGCCGCCGATCCGGATAAGGACCAGTCGTATGTGCTGCACGGAATCAAGCGGGCCGTCTTGCCGAAGCTGATGTTTCCGCTCGGCGAAATCCACAAGCCCGAAGTGCGCCAAATCGCCCGCTCCCTGGGGTTGGCGGTCGCCGACAAGCCCGATAGCGTCGAAATCTGCTTCGTGCCCGACAACGATCACGCTCGCCTGGTGCGCGAGCGCCGCCCGGAACGCGCAACCGCCGGCGCGTTCGTCGATCGTGAAGGGCAAGTCCTTGCCGAGCATGACGGCATCGAGCGCTTCACCGTCGGCCAGCGCAAGGGCCTCGGATACGCTGCCGGCAGCCGCAAATATGTTCTGGAGATTGTCCCCGAGTCGAACAATGTCGTCTTGGGCGAGCGCGAGGATTTGCTCGCGTCCGGCCTGACCGCATCGAGCGTCAATTGGCTTACCGCCGGACCGCCGGCCGAATCTATTCGCTGCTCGACCAAGATCCGCTACCGCCATCCCGGCGCTCCCGTGACCGTGACAGCCGGCTCAAATGCGAGTGCCGAAGTGCTCTTTGACGAGCCCCAAAGCGCGATTGCGCCCGGCCAGGCGGTTGTGTTCTATGACGGCGCTCGCGTCTTGGGCGGCGGCTGGATCGAGCGGGCGAGCCGCAGTCCGCAAAGTTGAGTCATTTACAATTGACAGTCTCCTCGATATTCTCAAGATCACAGTCCCGTTTCCGATCCAACACCATCACGGAGCTATCCTCATGCGCCAGTTGCTTCTCCCAATCGTTGTTCTTTTGTTTGCCTCAACAGCAATTCGCGCCGACGGCGTGAAGGACCTGAACGGGACTTGGATCCCCAGCGAGGGCCAACTCGGCGGTGAGAAAGCGCAGGACGAGTTCATCAAGTCGATTACGCTCACGATCACCGACGGGAAGTACTCCGTGGTGGTGGGAGCGAACAAGGAAGCGGGAACTTTCACGATCGACGCGACCAAGAAACCGGCGACCATGGACGTCAACCCGGAAGAGGGGCCGAACAAGGGCAAGAAACTCGTGGCGATCTACGAATTGTCCGGCGATACGATGAAAGTCTGCTACAAGCTCGAAGGAACCGATCGGCCCAAGGAATTTACCTCGACCAAGGACGACAAGCAATTTGTCGTCGTGTACAAGCGCAAGAAGTGATCGTCCCGTTTACGTTTCGCGCGGCGCTTCGCGAGCGCGAAACGTAAACGAGGTCATCTCGTTTGCCCGTTGCTGCAATTGCTCGAGCACACCATTAGCCGTTGGCCCTTGCGCGAACATGGTCAACACGGGCCAGTCGGATTCAATCGAAGTGCCTGCCTTCGGAATGTCGGCATACGCCGGCTGTCGATCCAGGCATGGTTCGGAATCAATCCATGGACCCTCTGGCGGAAAAGCGAATGTTCTTGACGCAAAGATGATCGCTTTGCCAACGGTACATGGCTGTTGAGCTCGAAACGTAAACGGGTCCTTCGATTCTTCAAATGCGCGACGATGCCATTCCATGACCTGATTCCCGGTCGCGTATTCCAGCACTTCCATCGATGCGGTGTAACGCGGGTTAACTTCCACCGGATACGGAATGTCATCTCGAATCACGACATCCACGCCAAACAGCCCGCACAAGCCGAATTCGCGAACCAGCGCGTTGCCGATTCGCTCGAAACCCCGCCGAAGCCCTTCGCTCAACGCCAGCGGCCCAACACTCCCGCAATAATGAAATGGCTTCGCGTTCAGCCACGGCTCGCCGATCAACTGCTGTGTTACGCCCAAGAGCGTTGCGCGATTCGCGACGCCGACATAAACCGCCGACGCGCTCAAGCCGGAAACAAACTCCTGATAGTATGTCCGCCGCGATCCGCGCGCTGATTTGGGCTGATAGAAGCGAATGCCGTTGCCCCCGGCGCCGGCGAGCGGTTTTTCCAGCCAGTTTTTCGTCGACGCCGGTTCCGGCGGCTCCAAACGACTCTCGGGGCAAGCCAACCCCGCGGCGCGAAGCGCCTGCATCACCCGCACCGGACTGCGCACCGCCCGCAATACTTCGCCGCGATTGCCCCAAAGCGGCCGCTCCGCAGCTATTCGCTCAACCAACTTCGGATGATTCTCCAGCCCGCCGGTGCAAATCCACGGGCCATCAGGAGCTTTGCGCATCAACTCCGCGAAGCCGTTCGGGTACGATCGCAAATCGATGGGCGTGACGGGACACACGGCCCGCAGATCAGCATCGGCGAATAAATCGATGCACCACGGGCGCAAACCGGCCCGCAAAGCGGAGAATGCCGCCGCCCGCGCGCTCGCCCCGACAATAATCAGTGGTTGCTCCGCCATGTTGCGGTCATTACACTGGCACTCGGCCCCGCTTTCAACATTCCCGCCAGGCGATCCTTCCATGAATCTCTCTCGCCTTCTGGCTGCCGTGACTCTTTTCGCGGTCGCATCGATTCTCCTGCGGGCTGAGCCGCCATCGCTCAAACCGCCCGCCCTCAAATCCCCGCAAGAAGAAAAAGCAACGTTCCAAGTTCACCCGGGATTCAAGATCGAGCTCGTCGCCTGCGAGCCGCAAATTGTGGACCCGGTCGCGATGGCCTTCGACCAGGATGGCCGCCTTTTCGTCGCCGAGATGCGCGGTTATCCCAACGGCGGTTTCGGAACCGGCAAGATCACCTCGGGCAGCATCAAACTCCTGGAAGACCGCGACGGCGACGGCTTCTACGAAACCGCAACGACATTCGCCGACGGCCTGCGCTTTCCGATGTCGATTCAGCCTTGGAAGAAGGGCATTCTTGCCGCCGTCGCGCCGGACTTGATTTATTTTGAAGACGCGAACGGCGACGGCAAAGCCGATGTGAAAAAGGTCCTCTACACCGGCTTCGGCGTCGACAACATTCAGCAGTTGCTCAACAGTTTTTCGTGGGGCCTCGACAACTGGATTTACGCGAGCAACGGCGCAAGCGGCGGGACAATTCGCTGCGTGGAAAAGACCGACATTCCGCCGTTGGCGCTCGGCAATCGCGGGATTCGTTTCAAACCCGATATGCCCGGCAGCCTCGAACCGATGTCCGGCGGCGGGCAATACGGTTTGACTGCAGACATCGGGCAGCATTGGTTCACCAACACCAACAGCCAACACATTCGTCAGATTGTTTTGCCCGACCATTACCTGCGCCGCAATCCGGCCCTCGCCGCTCCGAATCCGACGATCGACATCCCCGAGCACGGCGCCGCGTGCAAGGTATTTCGCATCAGCCCGCTCGAGGCCTGGCGCGTGGAGCGCACCACGCGCCGCGCCGGCGGGGCGGACGCGTCCCGGTTCCCCAAGACCGAACTCATCCCCGGCGGTTTCATCACCAGTTCGTGCAGCCCGACGATCTATCTCGACGATCGCTTTCCCGCGGAGTATCGCGGCAACGCCTTCATCTGCGAGCCGGCCAACAATCTTATCCTGCGCGTTCGGCTCGAGGAATATGGGCCGGTCTTCAAAGCGACGCGGCCCGATGCGAAACAGGAATTCCTGGCCTCGACCGACAATTCGTTTCGACCGGTGCACATGACCGTTGGTCCAGAGGGCGCGTTGTATGTCGTGGATTTCTATCGCCCGGTTATCGAAACCCCGCGTTCGCTGCCCGACGACATGAAAGCGACTCTGCCGCTGGAAACGCAACAGCGCGGGCGCATTTGGCGCATCGTGCCGGACGACAAACTGGTGACGCGCAAGCCGAAGTTGACACGCGAGCCGAGCGCCGATCTCGTCGAAATGCTCGATTGGTCCAACTCGTGGTGGCGCTCCACGGCCCAGCGATTGCTGGTCGAACGGCAAGACAAGATCGTGGTCCCGGCGTTACGAAAACTATTCACCGATGCGAAACACGATTTTGGCCGCATGCACGCGCTGTGGACTCTCGACGGATTGGGGTCCCTTGACGAAGATTTGATTGTCGCGGCCCTCAAGGACGATTCAGCGCACGTGCGTGAGCAGGGATTACGCCTGGCCGAGGAGCGCATGAAGGGTTCGCCCAAACTCCGTCGGTTGGTGGCAGACAAAGCCGACGATTCGTCGCCACGCGTGCGGATGCAAGCCGCGTTCGCTCTCGGCGCTTGCGATTGCCCGGAATCGCTCATCGGACTGGGCAAGCTGATTCGACAAGACGGCGCCGACCCGTGGATCACGGCGGCCGTTCTGAGTTCGACGCGAACGTCGGCAACCGCGCTGCTCGAACAGTTGCTCAAGGAAAAGGAGATCGGGCAAGCTCAGCGCCGCATCGCGGCCCGGCTTGCCGCGCAGGTCGGGGCTGCCGGCTCGGAGGCAGACGTGGCGTTAGTCTTGACCTTGATCGCGGCGGCGGACCGCGCTCCGTGGCGCGCTGAACTGTTGATCGGCCTGGGCCATGGCTTGCAAAACACCTCGCGCCCGCTCAATCGAATTTGGGACAATCCACCGGCAGCGCTCAAGAATGCGGTTTCCAAATTGCGTCAATCGTTCGAACGGGCGGCGGCGACTGCGGAGAATGACCGCGAATCGACCGACACTCGTCTTGCGGCCGTGCGACTGTTATCGCAAGGCCCGACAACGATCGCAGCCCCGGCGCTCAAGCGATTGCTCGTGCCACAATCGCCCGACGTCTTGCAATCAGCCGCCGTGCAAGCGCTGTCATTGCACGACGGCGCCGGCATCGCGGCGATCCTAATCGAATCCTGGGCCGCGTCCGGCCCGGCCGTGCGCCGCGAAATCCAAGAAGCGCTCTTTGCCCGCGCCGGTCGAATTCCCGACCTGCTTAACGCCATCGAACAAAAACAGATTCGACCGCTACAACTCGACGCCGCCCGCGTCGATCAACTGCGAAAACTGCCAAACGCCAAATTGCGCGAGCGGGCCGTGAAACTACTGGCGGGCGCCATCGATGCCGATCGGCTGAAAGTGATCGACTTCCACAAGTCCGCGTTGGATTTGAAGGCCGACGTGGAGAAAGGCAGGGCGGTCTTCCGCAAAACCTGTGCGACTTGCCACCGGCTGGAAGACTTCGGCACCGAGGTTGGCCCGGACTTGCGCGCTGCGGTTCGTGACAAGACGCCGGAGCAACTACTTGTGTCGATCCTCGACCCGAGCCGCGAAGTGGATCGCCGCTTCACCAATTATTTGATCGAGACCAAGGTCGGAAGATCGCTCTCGGGCATGATCGCGGCAGAGACGGCAACGAGCCTGACGTTGCGACGAGCCGAAAAAGCCGAGGACACCGTGTTGCGCAGCCAGATCGAGACGATTGTAGATACGGGCAAATCGCTGATGCCCGACGGCCTGGAACAGACACTGAAGCCGCAAGACATCGCGGACGTGATCGAGTATCTTCGCGCGATCAGATAAGAAGAATTCACTGCAGAGAACGCAGAGAGAATTCGGTCCCAACAGCCCGTTTGAGTGAATCGACCGAATGAGTCGTCTCCGCGAAAGAACGCCCTCTCGCGGAGCGAAAGGCGACACCAGGTTGCGGCTCCGCCGCGCTGGAACATCGGCGCCATCCGTGGTCGATTTTGAAAACCGAATCTTTCACTTTTTCTCCTTCGTTAGTTTGAAGTCGCCCTCGCGTTCGCCGGGTTCCAGTTTCCAGCCGTCGTTGAGCTTGAGCTCCCAATCTTGTTCCTTGAGCGGGCGGGCTTTGGGATCCTTGGGCGCGGCTACGAAGGCTTTGGTAAAGTCGGCGGCGATCAGTGCGCCGTTCGTGACCGTCAGAGTGCCCCAGGCATCGACGAGCCGCAAAGTCGGGTAAGCGGTGCCCAGCCCTTCGAGCGGCTGCACCGCATTCGGATCGAACGACATTTGCATCTTTTGCAGCGGAATGATCAATCGTGGACCGTCCACCAGGCGCTCGCGAAACGCGGCGATCCGTTTGCGAATCTCACCGTCGCGTTTTTCTTCGCTGGCGCGAAGACGTTCGCCTTGATATTTGTTGGCGCGCTGAATCAAATGGCCCTCTCGCAGATCGGGCAACAGCACGCCTGTCGCGTTGTGCAGCAAAACGGCCAAATCGTCGTCTTTGGTCAGCTTCTTCCGCCAATCGGGGTTTGCTGCATCGAGCAAAACCCCATATGCCGGGCCGGAGAGATAGGCGAACGATCGCACGAAGGTGGGCATTTCCGCCGGGCGCTGTTCGACTTTCTTCACGACATAAGCGATCCGCTCGTTTTCGGACATACCTGCCAAGCGCACGCCGGTGTACTCGGCCAGCCCTTCGTGCATTTCCAGCAATCGCTCCTCTTCCATCGCGTTCTTTAACAAGCCGCGACGCCGCGCGCGAAAAATAAGGACGTTGACGATCGACTGTTTGCGTTTGTCTCCTTGTTCGCGCAGCGCTTCGGTCAGCGCCCGCCATTCGAGCTGCAACCAGTAGCGGCCTTCGAGGGAGTCGAGGTGGGCGTTGGCGGGGCCGGTCGGCGGCAAGCCAAGGTCGGACTGAACCCGATGCCACGATTCGTGCATCATGAGCGCGGCCCGCTCCGATTTGTCTTTCGGCAGCGGCCAGACCACCATAGTCCATTTCACGCCCGCCCAAGTGAGCGAATAGTTCGCCACATTCACGTTGTCGGTCAATTGACCGACAAGAACGTTGCCTTCGGCTTTTAGTCGGCCTTCCATGTCGGCGTGGGTCGCAACGACCTGCCGGGTCTTGCGGTCGGCAAAGATGAGCGGACTTTCGAGCGAAATGCCCCAGAGTTTGCCGTCGTCCTGTTTCCAAAGCGCTCGTGCTTCGCGAAAATACTGCTCCGCCAATGCGCGATCGATCGCGGGTTCATCGCTGAGCGCCGCGGATGAAAGAGCAAGCCAAAGGCCGAGGCAATAAGTCGATCGAACGCGCATGGTCGGCTCCGGTATGTACCTAAAATATTAGGCTTAATAACTTAGGCATTAAATCAGTTGCATTGTGGCTCGTCAAGAACCGCATGTCAACTCGCGATCTCAAATTGATCAGCCCAGCTGCGAACGCGCGCAATTGGTTGGCCGACACGCCACATCTGCGGCACAAAAGTCGATTTGTGCGTGGACAACTAGTAACGCATCTTGATATTTGATGGATAGTTGTGTCGAATCCGAGAAACTTGCGCCACATCCGAAATGCGACGCGCGCATGCGGCGATTTCGACAAATCCATCCAACGAAGATGTCGCGAGCGATTGGGAAAAAGGCGGAGATTGGGTCGGCTGCCGAATTGACAGTCGATTGTCAGTTAAGCTATACTCTTGAAGAGGATGTTGGTGGCGCGGAACCAGTTACGGTAATGCGCCGTCGAAAATCGCAGGGAGGCGATCTCCCTTCTGGTAGTTGCTGATTCGACGCGGCTCGTATCCCAATCCCGACCGCGGTGTTGCATGACCATGAGTCCCTCGATGCCGGACCCCACGGATCGCCGATCCTCGGTGGTGAAGCCGCGCGCCGCAGACGCCAATCCCGGCTCATCGGTCGCCGAGGTTCTGCCCGTTGCCGATCCGTTGGACAATTCACCCACAGTCATTAGCGCTAACCGTCTGCAGGTTTCATCCGTCGAGGCCGTTGCGCAAAGTCTTCAGGGCAAGCAGCTTGGCCATTTCGAGTTGATCGGACTGATCGGTGTGGGCGGGATGGCGCGGGTCATTCAGGCGAAGGATTTGCAACTCGGCCGTGTGGTCGCGCTCAAGGTTCTGCCGCCGGAAATGGCGATCGATCCGGAGAACATCGCGCGGTTCAAGCAAGAGGCTCGCTCCGCTGCCCGGCTCGACCACGAGAATATCGCGCGGGTCTATTTCTGCGGCGAGGACCAAGGGTTGCACTTCATCGCTTTCGAGTACGTCGAAGGCGTTGACCTGCGCACGCTCTTACAACGGGACGGCCCGCTCACGCCGGGTCT
>JBGQCZ010000057.1:0-13101 GCA_041495645.1 Gemmataceae bacterium
GCACGGCCGGGCTCTTGAAGGCGGGAAGAATGTCGATCGGGATCATGGTGACGGTCACAGCACCGATCACCGCGATGGTCAGCACCAGAACTACCACCGCGTGCCAGTTGCTGAGCGAGAACCGTATTAACCCATTCATGAACCGCAGTCCTCTCTACCTTGGGCCGGCGCGCCCTGTAGTCCGTCGATTATCGTGTGGCGAAGCCGCCAAATGCGAGCGAGGCAACCAGCGGGCGGCAGCGCCGACCAACACGACATTGCCGTTCTGCATCAGTGCTTTTCCGCAGTCTTGGTTTGAACCTCGGAAGAGGAGACCGTGACCAGCGTGCCGTCAGCGATGTCACTACCCGGACGCAGAATCACTTCGTCATTCATAGCGAGTCCGTTGACAATCGCGACCTGAAGGCCATTATCCGCCCCGATCGTGACCGGGATCAAGTGTGCGCGCCCGTCGCGCACGACATACACCTGCCCTTTCGCATCCTGAGCCTGACCGACCAGACAGGACGGCGGTACCGTGAGGAGCTCCGACTTTTCAAGTATGATCGTTACCTTGCCGTACATGCCGTTGCAAATCTTGCCCGTCGGGTTGGGCAGGTCGATCTCCACGCGCATGAGCCGCGTATCGTGGTCTTCGGATAGGGCGATCCGCGAGACCTTGGCTGGCAACTTCTGGCCCGGCAACGCATCGATCTCGACTAGCGCCGGGTCGCCTGGGTCGCAGTACGGCACATCGCGGTCGGGTATCTGAACGACCACGCGCATCAGGTCGGTTCGTTGCACGGTCAGGAGTGGAATGTGGGCCCCACCTTCATTGGCGGCCCGGACAAAGTCGCTTGGGAAGAAATTTCGTTTTGTAATGATCCCATCGAACGGAGCCCTAACGGTGGCGAACTGAACAAACACCTGAGACTTCTCCAGTTCGGCCTGAGCAACTTTCACCTGGGCCTCAGCCTCCTGTACGTCGGCATCCGCCGCCAGGATCTTGGCCGCCATCGCTGCCACATTCGCCTTGGCGGTGGTCACTCCTTCTTGCGCGGCCAACTCGGCCTCCCTGACCGCATCGCGGTGTGACGTCGCCTCGTCCACCAACTTGTCTTCGATGGCGCGTGCGACGGCCAACTCACGCATACGCTGTAGCTGTTTTTGGCGATAGAGAAGTTCGGCCGACTTGCTTTTCAGCATCGCCTCGGCCCGTGGGACGGTGGCGCGGGCCGCGTCCCATTCCGCTCGCGTGCTCACCGCCCGCGCCTTCATCTGAGAGACGCGGGCGCGCGCCTGTTCGACCATGGCGGCATTTCGCTGGACCTGCTTCTCCAGGTCCGGAACATCGACCTGGGCGAGCGCTTGGCCCTTCTTCGTCCGGTCGCCGATGTCCACATTGAGGGTCTTGAGAAAGCCGGACACGCCCGCGTACAACTCGATGGACTCGAACGCAAAAACTGACCCGGGTTGCCGCGTCGTCCGGTCCATTTCCCCCTTGCGAGGATGTGTGACCTGAACATGCACCTTTCTCGCAACCGCAGAAGGATCATCCTGCGGTTGTGCTGCCACATTCGGCGACAGAGCTCCTCTGCCAAGAAAGTAACCACTTGCCATCAGCAAACCGAGCAGTGTGAGCCCGCTCAAGAGCCACCAAGTTACCCATCTCCGCAATCGGTTGGTTGTCACGCATCACCTCAACAAATCGAACCACACAATTATACCAAGAATTCCAAAGATTTCTTTATTAAGAACGAGCAGCAACGATCGTGGGATCCGAGGCGGTTAGTGTATCGACGCGCTGAGAAGCAGCGGGGACGTGAAACCCTGAGGCCGGGATAGCCAAAATGGTCAACGTGTCGGACAATTCAAGGATGTGATCAATTACTCCCCGTCCCAACCATCTTCGTACAGGATAAACGGCGACTTTTTCCAGAAACACATGCGAACAGCGTCGCCAATTGGCCACTACTGAAACACCAGTCAAAAAGTCGCTCCCAACCGCGACATGGTAGTCGGCGGCGACCCCCTGAGCGGCGAATATCTCATCAGCAAGCTGTTGTCGTGCCCTGGCGTGCTCGTCGAAGCGGGCCTGCGTCAGCACGGTTGCTGGACAGGCCGCAGCGCGACAGATTCTCGCAGCCGTTTCTAGGAATCCGCGGTCCGATGTGTACGCTCCGTTGACTATGAGCGCACGCCGTATGTTGTCCCATGACCGCGGGCAAACCAGTGGTCCGAGCCGAGAACGCAGCACGGAATCACGGATTAGTCGGCGTTGCAGCGTCTGTGGCATGTCACCGCCGAGCACAAGGAGGTCGCTGGCGGTGCCGCCGTCTCCGCCCAAATCCAACGAATGCTCGGGATTGGCATGCGAATGACTCCAAGCAACACCCTGCCAAGCGCAAGCCGCTTGGCAGTCAGCAACGATGTGTGCGGGCAGTGGAGGGTGTTTTCGACTGGCGATTTCGAGGCCACGCAAAGGCAATTGCATGATGGAGGCCCATTCCAAGGCATGGGCGAAGGTTCCCTGTCCTGGAGCCAACCCATCGAGCCAGACTCGGACCTCGCGAACGACATTTGCGGCCATTTCGTTCTCTTCACTTGTTTTCGGGCAATCTGGAAAATTCGGTACTCGCCGGTTGGACCTTCGACAAATCGTGGGTTCTGCGAACGGCGCTCAATTCATCTGACGCCGATTCCGATCGATGGATCCGCACCCACTCCGGGGCGGTCACTCCCAAACGCACCCGGTTACCTCGGACCTCCAGCACTTTGACGATGATCTCTTGTTCCGGCATTCGGATTTCCTGCCCCATCTTGCGGGTCAATACCAACATGATGCACCTCACGGGAGAGTGATCCATCCTGAAACACACACGCTTCCATAATTGCTCCGGCGGCGACGTGTCGCGCCACGTTGCTTTTCAAGCGAACAAATGCAATAAGCGCGCCGACTTGCGTTGATCTCAAGCAAAGAGCCCTTACTCGTTTGCAGGAGCGGAGATGCGACCGACTGAGTCGAAACGGGTCAATCGAAATTGGATCAAATGCGAGCGGCGTTTTTTCGCTCGCGCTGGTGAGAGAATCGTCGCGCGCCGTGACAATAAACTACTTGATGTCCGGCGGTTCGTCGGTCACCACTTTGTCCAATGCGAGTCCCAGGATTCGCAGCTTGTGACGCAATGTCGCCCGGTTAAGGCCGAGGATTTCGCTGGCCTGAGTTTGATGACCGTGGGTTTCCCGAAGGACGCGGACAAGCAAAACCCGCTCCACCGCTTCGACGACCTTGCGATGGACCTCCGTCTCGCGACGAAGCAGCAATCCTTCAATCAATCCATTCAGATCGCTGGTGGCATTGTCGGCGTCGAGCGGTCTGTGTTCCGAGGACTGCTTTCGATGCAATTCGGGCGGTAGAAATTCTGGCAGGATGATCCGCCCGGAGGCGTTGAGCATGGCTTGCTTGATGGCGCTTTGCAGTTCGCGAACGTTGCCGGGCCAAGAATAGGTCTGTAACAGTTCCAGGGCTTCCGGAGCAAAGGCATGCATGTCCATGCCCAATTCGCGGTCGAAGCGATAAAGGAAATAATGAGCGAGTTCGGCGACATCGTCCGACCGCGCGCTTAACGGTGGAACGTGTATCGTGATGACCTTCAAACGGTAATACAAATCTTTTCGGAAACGGCCATCCTCAACGAGCTTTTCCAGGTCTTGGTTCGTGGCGGCCAGCACACGCACCTGCGTCTGCACGATTTCGTTTCCGCCCAACCGTTCGAAGCGTTGTTCCTGCAAAATGCGCAAGATCTTCGCCTGCAGCGCAGCGGGCATGTCGCCAATCTCGTCCAGGAAAAGCGTGCCGCCATTGCACTGCTCAAACTTGCCGATGCGGCGGCGATCGGCCCCTGTGAACGCTCCTTTTTCATGGCCGAACAATTCGCTCTCTAGGAGCGATTCAGGAATGGCCGCGCAATTGATCGCCAGGAATGGTTTGCTGGTGCGCCGCGAGTGGTGGTACAAGGCGCGCGCCACCAATTCCTTGCCTGTACCGCTTTCGCCGCGAATCAGAACATTCACATCCTGAGGTGCGATTCGTCCGATTGCTTTGCACATTTCCTGCATGATCGTGCTGCGGCCCACAATCTGGTCGCCCGAAACATCCGTGGGCAGGGTGGCCGGCACGGTCATGAGGCGGGCGGCTTCGAAGGCGCGATCCACCAATTGGCTAAGGCGGTCCAGGTCGAGCGGCTTAATGACGTAATCGAAAGCGCCGCTCTTCATCGCCTCAATGGCGGTCTGCGCAGTGCCATGGGCTGTGATCATGATGATCGGACGCTTCGCATCCAGTTCTTGTAGTTTTGGCAGCAATTCGAGGCCGGACATATCCGGGAGCTGAAGATCGACGATTACGACTTCGGGGGAATGCTCCTGACACATGGCGAGGCCTTCGGCGGCCGTGGCGGCGGACAATACTTGAATACGGTCGCTTTCGAAGACGCGCCGAAAACTGTAGCAAACACTCTCTTCGTCGTCGATAATCAAGAGTTTTGGCATAGTGCATTCCTGGTTCGATCCGGCAACCGGGCACGTGTGTTCTTCAAGGGCCGTTCGTTCGGAAGGTTAATCGTGAAACAGGCGCCACATTCGGGGCAATTCGTGGCGGTAAGGTCGCCACCGTGCTCCTGAACAATGCGGCGGGAAATGCTCAGACCCAGCCCCGTCCCCGTTGGTTTTGTGCTGGCAAACGGCGTGAAGAGCCGATTGAGGATCTCGGGTCCAATGCCGGACCCGGTGTCAGTAACTTGGATGTGAAGCTCCTCGGGAGTTGGTGTCAGATTCACTTCCAGGCGACCGCCGTGCGGCATCGCGTCCAACGCGTTTAACCCCAGGTTGACCAGAACCGTACGCAATTGTTCGCAGTCCACAAATGCCGGGACCGGTTCCGGCGGGCAGAGGTTGACGATCGTCACATTCTGTTGTTCCGCGCGCACCCGAAACAGCTCGACGGCCTGCGCTACCGGATCGCGAAGATCGCATTCAATACGCTTCGGCGTTGGCAACCGGGCCAAATCGAGGAAACCTTGAATTGTCCGCTCCAGCCGCGTCACTTCGTTGTGGATCACGCGCAAATCGTCCGCGGAAAGCGGCTTGGGATCGCGGGAGCGGATTGCCAATTCCACCAACATTTTGACCGCCGTTAGCGGATTGCGAACTTCATGGGCCACGCTGGCCGCCATTTGACCCACGGCCGCCAACTGCTCGGCACGCAGCATTTCGCGGTGATGCTGCTGCGTGCGTTCGGTTACCTCCTCAACGCGTTGCAGCACGTGTTGCAATTGTCGATCCAGGTTGTCGATGTCTCCGTCCGCGACGATCGCCACCGAGGCCACATCTTGGTCCAGCTTTTGCGCTATGTTCTGCACGCGCACGCTTAATTGCAGAATGGACCGACTCAATGTGCGCGCGATGCCCACTCCGAAACCGATCCCGCTCAAAGGACCGATAATTCCCATCAGCAACATGACAAGGCGAGCTTGCCGGCTGGTGCGGTCGTTGTCTTCCGAACTTGCGTCCATCGCGGCTTGATTGAGCTGCAGCAAATCCTGACACGGCTCCACGGCCGATTGAATTGGATGTGAATCCGCGAGTTGTCCGAAATTGGTGAGTGGCTTACCCGAGGCGACTTCATCACGAAGTTTGGACATTTTGCCCCGGTATTTCAAGTAGCCGGCTCGAATCGCGTCCACGGTGGCGCGTTGATCCGGCGTTCGGTTCGACTCCTCCACAACGCGAAGGGCCTTTTCAAATTTCAGGTGATCCATTTCGATGGGGTTCAGCCGATCGGGTCGAGGGTCGGCCAGATAGACGAAGGAATGAAACCGGAGTTGTCGAAGCACAATTTCCAAATCCTGCGCGGCCTTCAAACTGGCCACATTTTCCAAAAGCACGCGCGCCTGGTTTGTCTGCAAGCGGTGAATGTACCAGACGCTCACGAGACATGTCCCGCACAGCAGCCCGCCAATAACAACCACTGGAACGGTAATCGGGATCAAGATTCTGCGATGCATGGCGGAATTCCTCCCAAGTTCATCGAACAGATTGCTTCAGGATTGCCACCACTCATCTCTGCAACCTGAATCATTCTAACCGTTTTGGCCGGTACTCTCGAATGGCACAACACACGAACGCTGGCCGGGAGACCGAATGGATCGGCGATCAAGCCTTTTCTGTAGTTCTTGAAGCACGTATCGTTTCGACGTGACATCAAGTGTTTTCGGCAATGCGCAAGCCGGGGATGCCGTTTCGGATGCCTGCATCGCCGAAGCTCAACTGCTCGCTTAAGGGACATTCGGCACGACAGTTGCTCCGCTACTCGTCAGTCAGTAGATCGCTGGCGATGGCTTTGGCCCTTGCCCCACGTTACCGAAGGAGCATTCAAGTCAGATGCAGGTGCGGGTGGGCCTTCATCCCGTCGAGGTGCACATATGCGACGTTTATCCTTCTTGCAAATCTGTTGCCTATTGGCTTTATTGAGCATCATCAGTTCGCCCGTAGGCGCCGGCGAAACCGACAATCCAGCGATTCAAATTGATGCCCGCGGCCCCATTCATGAAGCTTATGCACAGCCCTGGCAAGCAGATCCCGCACCAAACACCCCTGTAGACAAGAAACCGCCCGATCCCATTCCCGAGGAACCGGCCGCCGAGAAACCATCTGGCAAAAACGTCCAATGGATTCCGGGTTATTGGCAGTGGGATCTGGATCGCAAGGATTTCATCTGGGTGAGCGGATTCTGGCGCGATGCGCCGGCGAACCGCCGCTGGGTCATGGGCTATTGGGCCGACACGCCGGCAGGATACCGTTGGGTGAGTGGTCATTGGGCCGCACCGCAGGAGCGGGATAACCAGTATGTCCCGGAACCACCGCAAAACCCGGATGCGGGGCCGACCACACAGCCGCCCGATGCCGATAGTTTCTACATTCCGGGCTGTTGGTTCTATGGCGAGGAAGGTTATGGCTACCGAGATGGCTACTGGTCTGACTGCCGAAACGACAACTCTTGGGTGCCTGCGCGATACATTTGGAGCCCGAACGGTTATCTTTTCGCCAGCGGCTACTGGGATTATCCTTTCGGCGCCCGGGGGTTGCTGTTCGCGCCGGCCTACTTCACCAACCCGCTTTGGAACACGCCAGGTTGGTTTTACCGGCCGTCATACGCGTTTGGTTTCGGCGGATTGTACGACTCCCTCTTCGTCGGACCCGGCTACGGCCATTACTTCTTCGGCGACTATTACGGCAATTCGTACCTGGGCTTTGGCATCAACCCGTGGTTCTGGCATTGCGCCCACCACTATGACCCGATTTGGGGCCACCAGCGCTGGATTAACCGGAACAACCCGCAATGGGCGAGTGGACTGCGTACCGGTTACGTCAATCGCGTCAATGGAACGCAGCCTCTGCCACCGCGAACACTGTCGGCCCAATCGAGCCTGGTAGCAAGAACCGGAGGCGGCGCCCAAGCGCCGCAAATGGTCCATTCGCTCGCCCAATTGCACCAGGCCGGCCAGAGACTGGAAACGGTGTCGCCGCAATTGCACGCAGCCCAGCTTCAATCCGCGCGGCAGATGGTGAGTCAGTCCCAGACCTTGAGCCAGACGAGCCGGCAAAACTTCGACCATATGTCATCGATGAACGGTTTCTCAAGGAGCGTGGGGACAATGCACTTCGCGCCGTCGCAGAACAACCCTTCGTTCGTGCCGTCTCATGGCGCAACTTACGTTTCGCCGAGCTATGGAGGGTTTCGCGGTTATTCGGGCGGTGCCACGGGTGGCTTTCACGGCGGTGGCAGTGGCGGTTTCCATGGTGGCGGTGGAGGGCACGGCGGCGGCGGTGGCGGCGGCGGCGGGCATAGCGGTGGCGGAGGCCATCGATAATCCTCATCGCCGACTCATCACGCAAACTCGACGACTATCCCAAATTCGGCGATCACTAAATTCGCGCCATTAGGGGCCGTTTGACGACAACTCGCCATCGCGGAAAGCGGCCTTGGCTTGCGGACTGGTCGCGTTTTTACATGGAGGTGCAACATGCCGACCAACGAGATTGCACGCTCCCGCGGGATCTCTCCCCTCCGGTCAGCCGTCTTACGGGCAGTCCGATTGTTAATCTTCGGGTTGATCGGCTGGCTCTGGTTTGTCTCTGCGGCCGACTCCGCCTGGAGAGGCGTTTCGCTTGCCGCGGTCCTGGCTCTCGCCGCGCTCGTCGGCATCACGTGGTATCTGTCTCGCGCCCGCGCTGAAAGGCGGTGGCGGGCAGCGCTGGATGCGTACACCGAACGGCAACAGGCGAACAGACCTCACTCAAGGAGGAACTTTCATGCTCGGCGCAAGATCGGTGAACGAATTGTGGTGCCGCGAGCTGGCGGTCACTGTCATTTCGATTGAGGGCAAAGCCGTACGGCTGGGCGTCTCTGCCCCGAGAACCGTCGCCAGCCGGGTCTCCGGACAAGTGCAAGGCCTGCCGGGAGGGGCTCCTGCTGGATCTCACCGATCACGCCTTCGACATCACGGTGAAGCACGGGCTCAAGGGGGCTTTTCTTGGCTGCGCCAAGATCGACAAATGACGTTGAACCGCTTGAAGATCTGGTGGGCCTTATGATGTACTTGGCTTTGTGGGGGACCGCGATTCGCCAAACAAAATCACTTTCAACAAATCGTTGATCCCCAAGCAGCAAACCAACGAGTATCCAACGATCAACAGCATCTGGCTAAAGGGTAACGGGCGAATCTCTGCCATACCAAATGTGCCGATCAGCGCGCCAACACAGGCATCCCCGGCCAGCGCCACGGCCAGCAGCGTGCTCGGTCGCGACGCCCAAAACGCGCGACGTTCCCGGATCGAAACGATGGAGAACAGCGCGAAGAATAACAGCGTCTGGAACGTGAACATGTGCAGCCGAGCATCGTCTTGGCCTAGGCCAAACCAATGCCAACCGACGGCGAGCAAGCCCAGCGACTCGGCCACCATGAGCAAGCCCAGAATGACCGCAACCCTGACAAGCGGACCGATGTTCCAAGTCTCGGGCATCTGAGAGGGGCGAACACGGTCCGTTGACAGCGAGATCTTAACGAAGTCGGTCATGAACACGAGGAGGACCATTGCCAATGCGGAGATGACAAACTTGCCGGTGACAAGAAACGCGATGACCACGAAACCGGATTTGAGAATGGTGCGACTGATCTTGTTGATGATCCAGATGAGCATTCGCTGATAGATAGCGCGGCCGTTTTTCACGAGATCGACGATATTCGCCAAGCCCTCGGTCGTCAGCACGACGCTGGCCGCTCCCTTGGCAACGTCCGTGGCGGTACTCACGGCAATGCCAACCTCGGCCTGACGCAGGGCCGGCGCGTCGTTCACCCCGTCTCCGGTCATGCCCACGACTTGGCCGGACGCCTGCAAACATTGAACAATCCGAAACTTGTCTTCCGGATACACTTCGGCAAAGCCGCTGGAAGCATTGACGAGATCGGCGAGCCGCGCTTCGTCGGTCGTTGAGCGAAGTTCCGGCGCACGGACAATTTGACCCATGCCCAGTTGCCGGGAAATCTCTTGCGCCACGGCGATGGCATCGCCGGTAAGCATCTTGACTTTCACACCGAGCGCGCCGAGTTCGTCGAGCAAGCGGCGCGAATCGGGCCGAGGTGCATCCTCCAGCAACGCCAGTCCAACGAATCGCGGCGGTTCATCGCCATTAGCGCGGGCCACGGCCAGGATGCGATAGCCTTTTTTTGCCGCCTCGGCCGCACTGGCTTCAATGGCTGCCCGTTCCGCTGGATCCTGTACCGCGATCTGGGCAATGGTGTTCAACGCGCCTTTCATGACGCGCACCACGGTGCGATCCCCTTTTCGAATAATCGATTCCGTTCGACGCGTGGCGGGCGAGAAAGGCCCGAACGAAAGCCTGACGCCGGCGTCACCCGACAGTTTACGCTCTTGGGCGGCGCGCAGAAACGCAAGATCGATCGGATCCTGGTCCGCCTCATTGGAAGCCAAGGCTCCGACTTGGACGACATCTTCTTCGGTGAACCCGGGCCGCGGCAGCGTGCCGGTCAGGGTGAGCCGATTCATCGTCAGTGTGCCGGTCTTATCGGCGCATAAGACGGTCATGTTCGCGGCGTCCTCGGCCGCACTCAGACGTGTGACCAGCACTCCGCGGCGAGCAAGCTGAACGGAGCCGACAGCCATACTGACGGTGAACATCACCGGCAGCGCCACGGGCACGGCGCTCATGAGCAGCACCAGCGTCAGCGGCAAAACCTCGCCGAGCGGCAATCCTTCCACAAGCGAAAGGATGAGAGCCGCGGCAACTTGCACGCCGACAATCAAGAAGAGCCATTTGACAACACGGGTGATGACCCTTTCCACGTGGAGTTTGGGGCGGGCGCTCTCGACTAGCTGCGTGGTGCGCCCAAAGAGCGTTCGCACGCCCGTGAGAATCACCATGCCGGTCGCTTCGCCTTGTCGCACGATGGACCCGGAATGAACGACTTCATTCGTCCCTCTCGCAAGTTCCCGCGACTCACCGGTTAGCGCCGATTGATCGACGTGCAATTCACCATCCAGAATCTGTACGTCGGCAGGGACAAAATCGCCGCTGCGCACGCGCACCACGTCTCCGGGCACTAGTTCTCGCACCGGCAGCGTGCGCCAACTTCCGTCTCGGAGCACGCGGCCAGTGAGTTGCAATTGACGACGCAAGGCCGCCACTGCGGCGGAACCACGCTGTTCTTGCAGGAAACTCAGCAGCGCGTTGACGACCAGAAGTGCCATTGCAATTGTAAAGTCAGCGTACTTTTGCAGGATCAATGAAAGAAATGCGATGAGCTCGATCATCCACGCGGACAAGCCCCAGAATTTCCGCGCGAACACCAGCCACCAGTTGACGCGTTTCTCGGGTACGTCGTTCGGCCCTTCCCGGTCGAACCGGGCTTGTGCCTCCTCGCTGCTGAGGCCAGCCGGCGAGTTCGAGCCAAGAAGCGCCAGAGTTTCGACGGCGATCGGCTTGGGCGGCTGGCCAGCTTCGCGCGCCCCGGATTGTTGGTCGGTATCAGTCATTGATGAGTTCGCCACCGCAGCAATGGAAGGCCTCCGACAACAATCTCAGTGTCACGATTGGCGGGCGATTCCGTATTTCACTCGTCGCGGTAGGCCTTTTTCTGTTTGTACAGTTCCAGGCGTTTGCGGGCGCGTTGCCCATCGTCTTGCTCCATGTTTTTGTCTTCCACTACTTTCTGCTGCCAATTGACGGCCTGCTCGAAATCGCCGACTTCGGCGCACGCCGCCGCCAATGTGTCAAGATGAGCGGAATTCTGCCACTTGCTCATTTCGCACGCTTTCTTCGCCAATTCGACCGCCTTTTTTCCGTCGCGAAACTTTGCCTCGGGGCAGGTCGCCAGTAGCCACGCTTTGCCCGCGACGTAACTGGCGTCAGCAGGTTCGAGTTCGATAGCTTTATCCAGGTCCTGGACGGCTTCCGGGTAATTCTTTTTTCCAATCAACGAACAACCGCGAAAATGCCAGGCATCGGAGTGCTTGGGGTCAAGTCGGATGGCATCGTCGAAATCGCGAATGGCCTTACCGTATTCTTTCTTGCGGTACCAAGTGAATCCGCGTCGGTCGTACACGTCTGCGTTCTTTGGGTCAAACCGAATTGACTGGTCAAAGTCCCTGATCGCCTTGTCGTATTCTTCCTTATGAATCCAAGCGCCGCCGCGCCGATCGTATGCGTCCGCATTCTTGGGTTCGAGGCGAATGAGTTCATCAAAGTCCCTGATCGCCTTATCAAACTCTTTTTTTTGAGACCAAGCAAAGCCACGATGAGCGAGAGCTAGTGCATCGGTCGAATTGATTGCAAGAGCCTGATCTAACTTGTCAATCGCCTTGCCGTAGTCGTTCTTGTGATTCCAAGCGATGCCAAGATTTCGATAGGCGTCTTCCAATTTAGGATCGAGGCGAACAGCCTCATTGAGATCGCTAATTGCCTTGTCGAAATCACTCTTGTTGATCCATGAGAAGCCGCGATAAAGATAAGCGCTGGCATTCTCGTTGTCGATATTGATGGCTTGATCCAAATCGAGAATCGCCTTGTCGTAGTCGTTTTTCTGATTCCAAATGTATCCGCGTGCAGCGAAGGCGTCACCGGACTCGGGATCGATTTCAATGACGAAGTCCAAGTCTGCAATCGCTTTGTCGTATTCCTTCTTGCCGCTCCAGGCCCTGCCACGGTTGTAGTAGGCCTCGGCGCATTCTGGGTCGAGGCCGATGGCTTTGTCGAGGTCGTGGATTGCCTTGTCAAAATCCTGTTTTTCAATCCAAGCATACCCACGGTTGTTGAATGCCTCGGCGGATTTGGGATCAAAACGTATGGCTTCATCGTAGTCGCAAATCGCTTTGTCGAAGTTGCCCCGAAGCGTCCAAAAATTACCGCGACTTAGGAAGGCGTCAAAATCGTTGGGGAGCACGCGAATACTCTCATTGAGGTCGTGCAAGGCCTTTTCAAATTCTTCCTTCAAGAGCCACACGCCAGCACGATTCCCGAAGGCAAATGCAAACTTCGGGTCAAGTCGAATGGCCTCGGTCAGGTCGCGGAGAGCCTCGTCGTACTCGCCTTTTTCGGCCAAGGTAATGCCGCGTGCATTGAAGGCGCGAACATTCTTTGGGTCTAAGCGGATTGCTTCGTTGAGATCCTTCAACGCCGAATCGAGCTCGCCATTCAGTTCCCAGGCGATGCCGCGCCTGACATAGGCGCTCACGTTCTTCGGGTCATTGTCGATGATTCCGCCGAAGTATTGGAGTGCATCGTCCAGGAGCACCACTTCGCCTTTCGGGAACCACCCTTCTTTGGCACCCTGGTGAACGCGCAGAAAGCCATCCTGATCGCCACGCACTTCGTACGAGGTGCTCTTGAGTTCACCGAAGTAAACTTCCTGGCCGGTCTTGGGATCGGTGCGGCCGTAATAGATGCCTTGGCGTTTCAGAATGACGGTCTTGCCGACCCAGGAGTCGTCGGCGCGGGCGGTGGGGAACGCGAAGACGACAAAAAGAAGGGCGGTAACGAAGGGC
>JBGQCZ010000058.1:0-13020 GCA_041495645.1 Gemmataceae bacterium
CCGTCCTGCCCCTTCTTTCGCGATGTTCGCGTGCGCAAGGCCATGTCGTACGCCGTCAACTACGACGAAATTCTCAACAAAGTGTTTTACGGGCTGTACGAGCCGTGCAACGGCCTGTGGCACCGCACGGCCTGGATGGCCCCCAAGAAGCCGCTGCCGTTCTATAAACAGGATCTCGACAAAGCCGAAAAACTTTTGGACGAAGCCGGCTGGGAAGACCACGATGGCGACGGCGTGCGCGACAAGATGGTCGGCGGGCGCCTGGCGCCGTTCGAGTTTTCCATCCTGTGCCCCAACATCCCCGACCGGATTGCGGCCTGCACGCTCCTGGCCGTCGGCGGTCTTGCCTACCCCACGGCGAGTTATCTCAGCGCCTACTCCCGTGTCCGCGACGACCTCGCTTCCGCCGAGCACTCCCTGAATCTAGCAAGCGCCGAACGCAAGCAACTGGTCGAGACCCGCAATTCCGAAGTGGCCACCGCTACCGAAAAGATCGAGAACACCAAGAAGCAACTCAAGGAATTGCTGCAAAAGCGCAACGACGACCTCGAAATGGCCGAAGAGACCATTCGCAAAATGGACACGGTCCTGGAAGTGACCGGTCCGCCCGCGATCCAGCCCGGCGCCCCCAACTCGTTTCACGTCATCACCCGGCGCATGGACAACGGCAACACCGTTTCCTCGCGACTCAACATCCGCCTGATCGACGCCGACAAGAACGTGCTGTACGAGGAGAACGACGTTCACAGCCAAGGAATGTACACGCTGCATCTGCCGGTCGATGTGACCTTGAAGCCGAATACACAACTGGCGCTCGATGTGACCGCGTCGTCCGAAGGCCGCGTTCGCAGCGAATTGAAGGAACGCCTCGATTGGGCCGCGCCGCGCTACGTCACGCACCTGACGACCGATAAGCCCATGTACCAGCCTGGCCAAACGGTATTCTTCCGCTCGCTTACGCTCAACCGCGCGTCGCTGCAGCCGCCGGACGAGGATTTCTACATCGAGTTCTCGATCGCCGATCCGTCCGGCGCGAAGATCCACACCGCCACCGGCGAAACCCGCCTGCGCTCGCTGAGCCCGAACAACAAAGAAGCCAAAGCCATTCTCGGCCCGGATGGAAAACCGGTTCGCGGCATCGGCGTCGGCGAGTTCTTGTTGGTTGATTCGCCCACTTTCCGCGGCGGCGAATTCATCCTCACCGTTCGCGAATTGAACGGTCGCTTCCCCGAGGAACGCCGCAAGTTCCTGGTCAACAAATACACTCCGGATCGCATCAGCAAGGAACTGGATTTTCACCGCAAGACCTACGGCGCGGGCGACGATGTGATCGCCAATTGCAAGTTTTGGAATGAAACCGGCCCGCTGGTCAATCGCCCGATCTTTGCCGCAGTCGCCAACGTGGACGGCAAGGAGATTGTTGCTCATGCACTTGGCCGAACCGATTCCCTGGGCAGGGTTAGCGTCCAATTCAAGCTGCCGTCAACGATCGATCAGGGACGGGCGAGCCTGACCGTGGTCATCAGCGACGACAGCGCCCAGGAATCCATCCAGAAGCCGATTCCGCTTGTCGTGAACAAGATCTTCGTCAAGTTCTTTGCCGAAGGCGGGGACCTGGTCGCCGGGCTCGCCAACCGCGTCTACTTCCGCGCCACCACGCCGCTCGACAAACCGGCCGAGTTGAAGGGCCGCATTCTCGATGCCAAGGGCCAAGAGATCGCCAAGGCGGAGACGCTCAATGACGACACGGACCTCGGGCGTGGAGCAAATCAAGGTCTGGGCGCGTTTGTCTTCACGCCCAAGGCCGGCGAGAAGTACGTCTTGAAGGTCGATGAGCCGAAGGGAATCGAAAAGACGATTGAATTGCCCGCCGTGAAGGACGATGGCGTGATATTGAGCGTACCGACGGGCGTCACCGGCCCCGGCGAGGTCATTCGCGCGGAGTTGGCGGCCACGGGGAAGGCACGCCGCTTGCTCGTGGGCGCTTATTGCCGCGGCCGCATGCTCGATCATCAGCGCGTGGAAACCACGCCGGGCAAGTCCACAATTGTTGAACTCAAGCCGGGCGACGACATTGGCGGCGTGGTCCGAATCACGGTGTTCGAAGAACAAACGCCGGGCGCCCGCCAGACGTATGAGCCACGGGCGGAACGACTTGTTTTTCGCAAGTCCGCCAAGACCATCAAGTTTACGGTCACGCCGGACAAGACGCGTTTCGCGCCGGGCGAAAAGCCCACGCTTACTATTTCGGCTACTGACGAAATGGGCTTGCCCGCCCGGGCCATTACCACTGCTTCGGTCGTCAATGAAACCATCATTACCATGGCCGACGAGAAAACGGCCCGCTCGCTGTCGACGTTCTTCGCCTTTGTGGGTGAAGTGCGCAAGGCCGAGGATCTGGAGTTCGCCGATTTCCTGCTTACCGATCATCCCAAGACCCCTGTGGCTCTCGATTTGTTGCTCGGTACGCAGGGTTGGCGTCGCTTTGCCGAGCAGCACCCGAACCAGCGCCGGCAGGATCACAATGCCGAGGTCGAACGGATCCTGGTTATGTGGGGACAGGTCGGCCAGCGGGTCATGAGCAGCCTAGTGCACAACCAGCAGAAGATCGAGGCGGAATTCCAGCCCAAATTCAAGGACTTGGACGAGCAGCTCAAGCAAGTGGTCGGCGAAAACCAAGCCGTAAAGAGCAACGCGGAGTTTCCAAAAAAGCTGACCGAAAAGGACGCGCTCGTCAAACAGCGCGCGACGGATTATCAGGCGGCCCTCGCCGGGATCGCTCCTTTTGACGACACGAACGCCCAGATTCGCGCGAGCGCGGTGCCGATGCTTGGCGGGTTGGCGCTGCTGTTGTCGCTGGTGTGCCTGTTGGTCGGCGTGGTTCGCGGAGCAAGAGCCGGGCTGCCGTATTTTGTCACCGCCGCGGGATCGTTGAGCGTGTGTGCCTTGCTGTTGATCGGCTTCGCGATGTCCGGAGATGCCAAGGGCGGCCGCGGCAACATCGTTGCCGACGCGGGCGTCAAGATCGCGGCGCCCGCTCCCACTGGCCCGATGACGCGCCCGGAAGTTGTGGGGGCGCAGTGGGACCGAGCCGCGGGCCTCAAGGAAGATGGCAAGCTTCAAGAGCATATGCGCGAGGGCGGCGCTAGAGCGATGGCGCCCAAAATGGCGATGCCGCCTGGTCCCGATGGTTTCGGAGGCCCGGCCAAGCCTGGCGACGCCGGATTCGCACCCGCGCCGCCCGCCGCGCCTGCCGCGGCCGACGCGCCGGCTGCATTGGCCATGGGCCAGGACAAGTTGAAAGCGGGCGTGAACGGCGTGAAGCGCGATCTCAATGACCTCGCCAAAGCAAATAATCGCTTCGCCGATGACATGGAACGCGAAAAAATGGCCAAGATGCCGGCGGGCGATTTCAAGAAGAAAGCTGACGAAGCGGGTGATGCATTTCGCCGAGCCCAAGGCAACCAGGTGCGCATGCAACGAGTGGGCGAAGAGAAAAATGCGGAGTATCGCAAGGAGCTTGCCAAAGTAATCGATGGCGTCGTAGCCAAGGATGCGCGAGCGGGGAAAGGCGCCGGCGGTTTTGGTGGCGGCGCGGCTGGCCTTGGCGGACCAGGTGGCGGTGGGTTTGGTGGTCGCGGCATGCCAGCTGGCGGTGGCGGTGGATTCGGACCAGCAGCGGGCTTCCCGGGCGGCCGGCCGTTTGGCGGCATGCCCGCCGAGCAGCCATTCCAACCCGCTCCCGAGCCGTTCTTCTTCCGCGAGTTTGCCCACGTTAATCTCCTCGCGAATTCGGGCACGCGCGAAGACTTTGCCGAAACGGTTTATTGGAACCCGGTCCTCGTGCTCGATGAAATCGGCAAGCAAAAGATCAGCTTCCAGCTCGCCGACTCGATCACCAAATATCGCGTGCAGATTGGCGGTCACACGCTCGAAGGCCGCATCGGTTCCGGCACGCACCTGATCGAAGCCCGCAAGCCGTTCGGTCTCGAAGCCAAGCTGCCGGCCGAAGTAACCGCGAGCGACAAGCTCGACATTCCGGTGCTGATCACCAACGATTCCGACAATCAACGGGTCGCGAGCATGACGGTTTTGCCGAAGGGCTTGCAGCTTCGCAGCGGCTCGGAAAACGATCGCTTCGAGTTGGCCCCGAATCAGCGCTCGCGGCGCGTCATGCGCCTGCAGCCGTCGATCGTCGACGGCGATGCCGAATTGCGGATCGAAGGCAAAGGCGAGCCGTTCGCCGAGGACAAAGTCGTCCGCTCGGTGAAGGTCGTGCCCGAAGGCTTCCCGACTGTTGGCCAGGCCAGCGACCTACTTGAGAAAGTGGCCGAAAATGAACTGGTTCTGCCGAAGGATTACGTCAAGGGCTCGCTCAAGGTCTGGGCCAGCATCTATCCCTCGACGCTGGCCGACTTGCAAAAGGGCCTGGAAGCGCTGCTCCGCGAGCCGGGCGGCTGCTTCGAGCAGACTTCCACGACCAACTACCCGAATACGCTGATTCTCAACTACATCAAAGAGAGCGGCGAGAGCAACCCGGCGGCCGTGCAGCGGGCGAGCGAGTTGCTCGATCGCGGCTATCAGCGGCTCACGTCGTTCGAGTGCCAGAAGCCGCAGGGCGGCCGCGAAGGCTACGAATGGTTCGGCGGGCAGGCCCCGCCGCACGAAGCGCTCACTGCCTATGGCCTGCTGCAATTCAAAGACATGGCTAAGGTCCACGCCGTCGATCAGGAAATGCTCGACCGGACGCGCAAATACCTGCTCGGCCGGCGCAAGCCGGATGGCGGGTTCGAACGAAACCCGCGAGCGCTGGATACGTTCGGCGGAGCGCCCCAGCATATCACCGACGCCTACATCATTTGGGCCATGACCGAGACCGGCAAGGAAGACCTCACCAAAGACATCGACAAGCTGCTCAAGGAGCACGCCGATTCCAAGGACCCATACTTCCTGTCGCTCGTGGCCAACGCGCTGCTGAATTGCGACGGCGCCGATCGCGCCAAACAGGCCATGGATTTGCTGAAGCGCGTCCGCGATCAGCAGGCCGAAGACGGCGGGCTGAACGGCGCCGAGACGAGCATCACCCGCTCCGGCGGCCGCGAATTGCGCATCGAAACCACCGCCCTGGCCGTGCTCGGCTGGCTCAAGGCCAACCGGCCCGCGGACTTCACCCAATCCTTGCAGAAGGCCGTGAAGTGGATCAGCCAGCAACGCGGCGGATACGGCGGATTTGGTTCCACGCAATCGACGATTCTGGCCCTCAAGGCGCTGATTGCCCACACCAAGGCGAGCAAGCAAACGGCCGAAGATGGTACGCTCGTGCTGACGATCAACTGTCAGGAAGCGGAGCGCCTTCGCTTCATGGCTGGCCGACAAGAACCGGTTACCATCATGGTCAAGGAGCCGGAAAAACTGCTCAAGGACGGCGAGAACGCCCTGAAGCTGGAATTAGTCGGCAAGAACAAATACCCGTACACGATTGGCTGGAGCTATTCGGCCCTCACGCCCAACAGTTCCGAGAAGTGCGCCGTGAAGCTCGAAACCAAGTTGAACAAGGAACAGGTCAAGGAAGGCGACGGTGTGCGCTTGAACGTGACGCTCGAAAACCTGAGCAAGGACAAAGGCCAGCCGATGACCGTGGCCATAGTCGGCCTACCCGCCGGCCTGAAAGTGCCCGAGGACATGAAGCAGTTGAAAGAACTCGCCACCCTGCGCAAGGGCGACGGCGACGCAGTGCTTCCGGGCGAAATCAGCTTCTTCGAGATTCGCGGCCGGGAACTGGTCCTGTACTGGCGCGACATGAAGCCGGGCGCGAAGATCGACCTGGCGATCGACCTGGTCGCCGACATCCCCGGTGAATACCGCGGCCCCGCCAGTCGGGCCTACCTCTACTACACCAGCGACGACAAACACTGGGTCGAACCGCTGAAGATCGTCATCGAATCCGAAGCAAGTAAGTGAGACCCGATTACGTTTCGCGCTCGCGTCGCAATTCAACCGTCCGAATTGCTACCGGCTTTGTACCTTTTTGAACCTGAACCGGGCCATTTCGTTACAGCCCGGTTCATTTCGTTTCAGGCTTGTCGATGAACGGACAACAGGTTGTTTTCAAGCTCTTTTTCCGCCTGAGAACTGACGGCGAGCAAAAACAGGTCTAGCGGCATTTGTCCAATCTCATTGATGGTTCCAGGCTGAGGCATTCGCGCTTCAGCCTGTGGAGTTACCAAAAAGCATTTCCCCTTGAATTTCTTATAGCGTTCCGAAAATGCTACCAGCCCCCAGCGATGATGTTCGTATCTGGTTGAGATTTCAAACGCCATTGGGGTCACTGGATGGTCATACACAAGATCAACTTCATCTTCTTTGTCTCGCCAATGGTAAAGACGGACGTTTGTTTGTTGACTAAGTGAATAAAGGTGACCAGCAATCATATTCTCCGCAAGTGCGCCCATTTCAGCATTGTCATCGAGCGGAGCCAGCCCGCGTTGAAGCGCAGCATTCCGAACCGCGCCATCGACAAAATACAGTTTCCTTCCCCGTTTTTGCACCGATGCCTCGCTGCCCGAGTAATTCGGCAGAGTGAATACAAGGAATGCTTTTTCAAGGAATGACAAGTAACGGTCGAACGTCGGCTGCGACATGCGTTCCAATCTTCCACAAATAGAATTCGGTGAGAGTATGTTTGTGAATTGACCGGCTAAAGTATAAAGTAATCGTTCAAGAAGCATCGGATTATCGACTCCGAATGCCTGAGGAATGTCCTTATAAACAGCACTTTGGACCGCATCCGTGCGCAGGATTCTTTGCGATTGAAGCAATGTTGATTCTTCGTTTGTTTCGTCAAGATTCTGTGCGCCAAGCAGCAGTTCGGGAAATCCGCCAGTCAACAAATATCGCCGGCGCTGTTCCGCCAGACCTTCAAGTGAAACTTTTGCCTTGATGCAAGCCGATAGGGTTTCAAAAAGCGTATCGGCAACCGGGATTTTCCTTGCGTCGTTGCTTAGTTCCAAGAATTCAGAAAACAGGTAAGGCGACAAAAACTGATCTTCCCACCGACCAATTCCGCTCTCGATTTTCCGATCGCGCAAAGCGGCCGTTGAACTTGATGATCCAACAATTTGGACGGGCCAAGATTCGTCGTAAAAGGTCTTCAGCCAAAGGTCCCAATTCTCAGCGTAAGTGAGTTCGTTCAAGAACATGTAGAGCGGTGCGCTCTGGTCATCTCGAAGGCGCATAAAGTGCCGGACTAGGTCGTCAAGCGGAATCTGCATCAACAGTGGATGATCGAGGCGAAGCCAACAAATGTTTTCCTTGTTGACCTTCGCGTCCTTCAAAAGATGCCTGACGGTCTGAAACATCGATGTTGACTTGCCAACTCGACGCGGCCCCATTATCAACTGGAATCGTTTCGGCTGCTTTTTCTTAATCCGCTGCCACAAACAACGCGCGAGCGGGCGCTCTACTTTGAATGCCCATGCTTCGGGAACTTCTCCTGATTTGTGCCAAGGATTTTGTTCACCGAAGATGGTCAAGTAGTCTTTGCTAGTGGGTTTCCACCCACCAGTCCGTTTCCTAGCCATCTCAAAAGCCCTCTCTTTTATGCTAAATAAATTAACAAAATACTGGTGAATGCTATTGACAGTAGCATTCTACAGGTTTATCTTAACAATGCAAGCACGATTTTGAAAAACACAAAGAGCTTCCCATGACCACCAGAGAGCAGCGCGGCATCGTCATAGCGGCCACAACGAAGTTGAGTGACAACCACGGCGTGTGGGTTGTGCCGTCGCAAACCGGCAGCGACAAGAGGTACATGGTCGATCCCCGCAAGGGCACTTGTTCTTGCCCGGACTGCCAAGAAACGGGATTCAAGTGCAAGCATCAATGGGCCGTTGAATTTACCCTCAAGCGCGAACAGCACGCGGACGGGACGGTCGTGGAACAAAAGACGTTCAAGTGGACAGAAATCAAAACGTACAAGCAAGACTGGCCCGCATACACCTTGGCGCAGACCACGGAGAAGCATCGCCTTCAGGTCTTGCTCGCCGATCTTTGCAGCACGGTTGCTGAACCGGAATACGCTGGCATCGGTCGCAAGTCGATTCCGATTACGGACCGGCTTTTCGCCTGCGCGTTCAAGGTCTACTGTGGGCTGTCGGTTCGCCGCTACGCTTGCGACATGCGGGACGCGCACGAGCGCGGTCACCTATCGCGGCCCTTGCATCCGATCAAGGTTTGCTGTTTCTTGCAACAACCCGAACTGACGCCGATTCTTCGCGAACTTGTCGCCCGTTCTGCGCTGCCGCTCCGGGCGCTCGAAACGGACTTCGCGGTCGATAGCAGCGGGTTTAGTTCCAGCAAGTTCGTCCGATGGTACGACGAAAAATACGGCACGGAGCGCTCTGGTCACGATTGGGTCAAAGCTCACATTTGCACGGGAGTCCGAACGAACTGCGTTACGGCGGTCGAAATCAAAGACCGTGACGCGGCGGATGGCCCGATGCTTCCCCCGCTCGTTGCCAAGACCGCCGAGAATTTCACCATCAACGAAGTGTCGGGCGACAAAGCGTACCTGTCCGTTGCGAACGTGGAAATCATCAACGAGCTTGGCGGAACGCCGTTCATCGCTCCGAAGATCAACACGACGGGAAGCGCGGGCGGGTTGTTTGAAAAGATGTTTCACTATTACCAGTACAACCGTGAAGACTTCATGGCGAAGTATCACAAGCGGAGCAACGTCGAATCGACCTTTAGCGCCGTCAAGCGCAAGTTCGGCGACTCGGTTCGCAGTCGGAACCCGGTCGCGATGGTCAACGAAGTGCTTTGCAAGTTCATCTGCCACAACATCAGTTGCGTGATTCACTCGCAATGCGAGCTAGGGATTGAGGCGAATTTCTGGAATGGTCAAGACGGCAATGAAAACAACATTCTGAAACTGGTTAGGTAATAATGCGATTATGCTTGCGAAGGCTAGTCTTGGCTATCCAAATCGAGCCAAGACTAGCCTTTTCTTTTTTTGACCGAAAAGACCATTGACAGGGGTGATTATCGCCTCCATAATGACGGGGATGAAAAAGATCGACCCAGACCTGATTGTCGGCACCATCGATGATCTTGATGAGACGCTTGAGCAACTCCGGATTCAGCGCGAAATGCTTGAGGAACGGATCAACGAAACTCTTGCGCGCCAGAATAAATGGAAATCTTACTTGGTCGAACCAAAGACCGAATCTCACCCGGAACGAAATGGGAAGCTCAAGCGACCGGTAAAATCAAGGACAAAGAAGTCAAAGAAGCGGCTTCGCAAAGGGGAAGCTCTGAAGGCCATTGCCAAATTGTTCAAGAACTCGCCCGGCACAGCCTATTCGCTGCCGGAGATTGCGAATCTCACCGGGATTTCATGGAGCACGGTTCGGAACGTGATGAAGAAACCGGATAGCGGTTTCTCAGAGAAAAGTGGCGCTTGGTATAAGGATTAGACAGCGATCAATGGGGCAATGGGGTCTGATTTGGGCCGATTGCATCAGAGGTCACGAATTCCGGATGGCTTCTAGCCAAGTCATCCGGCTGCGGTCCCATTAGCCGCTGAGAACCCCACCCCCGCCTTTTTCCAGCTCGTTGCAGTTTACACTGTGCTGTCGGAATCGGCAAGTAGAATTTCGCGCGCAGATGGCTTGCGGAAAATTTTCCATCAGTGCTGCCGCCCGATTCCGTTACAAGGAATCGGGCGGCATTTACGTTTCACGATTAAGGTACAAAGCCAATTGCTACCCGAGCGCGAAACGTAAACGGCTCTTCTTACTTCGGCCTCCTCCAAGTCATTCAACTCACAGACGTGGCCACGCGTGTCGAATACCGACCCGATGATGATATATTGGCAGTGGAACGTACGAATGCCCGAGGCCGATATGCTTCACCACGGGTTCCTGCGCGTCGCCGCCGCCGTGCCGCGATTGAAGGTCGCCGATTGCGATTTCAACACGCAGCGCATCGTCGCCCTCATGCGCCGGGCCGAGGATGAAGGCGTCCGCATTCTCACCTTTCCCGAACTTTGCCTCACCGGCTACACCTGCGGCGATCTATTCCACCAAGCCGTACTTCTAACTGCCGCACGCGACGCGCTCAAGAGCGTGACTCAGGCTTCGGGCTCGGTCTTCTCCGGTCTGGTCGCCGTCGGCTTACCGCTGCAACACGACGATCAGTTGTTCAACTGCGCCGCCGTCCTGCATCGCGGCAAGGTGCTCGGCATCATTCCGAAATCGTTCCTGCCCAATTATAAGGAGTTCTACGAGGATCGCTGGTTCAGCCCGGCGTCCAACGCTCGCAGCAAAACAGTTCAGATCGACAACGCTACGATCCCGTTCGGCACGGAAATGCTTTTCGAGGCCAGCGACGCGCCAGGCCTGACGGTGGGCGTGGAGATTTGCGAGGATGTTTGGGTGCCCATCCCGCCGAGCAGCTATCAGGCGCTCAACGGCGCGACCATCTTGCTGAATCTCTCGGCCAGCAACGACCTCATCGGCAAGGCCGCCTATCGCCGGCAACTCGTTGCGAATCAATCGGCGCGCTGTGTGGCGGGTTACATCTACAGCGCTTGCGGCGTGGACGAGTCCACCACCGACGTGGTCTTTGGCGGTCATTCGCTGATCGCGGAAAACGGCACGATTCTGGCCGAAACCAAACGCTTCCGGCGCGACGATCAAATCCTGGCGACCGACTTGGACTTGGACCGGTTGCGCATCGATCGCTTGCGCACCGGTACATTCTCCGATGCCTTGACTCATGCAGGCATGAAGCGCGAATACAGCCGGATCAATTTCGGCACCGGCGGCGGCAAGCTCGGCTTTCACGCCGGCTCCGCAAACTCTGTCCCGAAGCTGCTGCGGAGCATCGACGCGCATCCATTCGTGCCGGCGGGGCAAGATCAGCTCCGCGAGCGCTGCGAGGAGATCTTCCAGACACAGGTCAGCGGGTTGGCCAAACGGTTGGAGCATATCGGCCAACCGAGCGTGTCGATCGGCGTTTCCGGAGGGTTGGATTCGACTTTGGCTCTACTTGTGGCATGCCGCACTTGCGATGCGATCGGCATGCCGCGCGCGAAAATCAAAGCGCTCACCATGCCCGGTTTCGGCACGACCTCGCGCACCCTGAAGAACGCCCGCGACCTCATGCGCCATGTCACCGTGACCGCCCAAGAGGCCGACATTCGCCTGCTTTGCCTCGACGAAATGCGGACGCTAAGCCACCGGCCGTTTGGCATCGACCTCGCCGGACTGGACGTGGAAGGGCTGGCGCGCAAATTGCGCGATCTCCCGCCCGATGGCCGCCAGGACTTGGTATTCGAAAACGTTCAGGCCCGTATGCGAACGAGCCTGCTCATGAACGCCGGCTTCGTCATCGGCACCGGCGACGTGTCCGAACTCGCGCTCGGGTGGTGCACCTACAGCGGCGACCACATGAGCATGTACAACCCGAATGTCAGCATCCCCAAGACGCTGGTGCGGTTCCTGGTGCGCTGGGCCGCCGAAAACGAGTTCGACGGCGAGGCCCGCCACACGCTGCTGGACATCGTCGCCACCATCATCTCTCCCGAGCTACTGCCGACCGACGCCAAGGGCGAGGCGCAATGCACGGAATCGAGCATCGGCCCATACGAGTTGCACGATTTCTTTCTGTTCCATTTCCTGCGTTACGGTTCCCCGCCCGACAAGATTCTCTACCTGGCCGAGCAAGCCCAGTTCGACCGCGCTTATGCGCGCGACGAAATTCAAAAGTGGCTGAAACTGTTCCTGACGCGCTTCTTCGCCAACCAATTCAAACGCTCGTGCATGCCCGACGGCCCGAAGGTGGGCTCCGTGAGCCTGTCGCCGCGCGGCGATTGGCGCATGCCGAGCGACGCCCAGGCGGCGCTGTGGCTCAAGCGGCTGGGATAATTGCCGCCAATCGAAAAAGTCTACCGGCTCGTTTTTGAGAAGATTCTGGGCGAGCAGGTTTCAACAAGCCCAGTCGAGGTCCGGTTTTTCCCCGCCAAAGGCCAGACACCGCCAATTCGCGAATCCCCTCCGGCAGCCGTTGTACGAGACACATAAACGTGCGTATACTATTCAGGTTACATCGTCCGAGCGCCTTGCGTGCGCGCATTTCTTGGGAGCACGTCATGATTGCTGTAATTCTGATTTTGGGGATCGGATCATCCAACAGCCCAGCGCACTACATCGCAAGTCAGCGTCAAACGAACACCACCACCACCACCACCACTTTCCCAACTAAGTTTTTGAGGGCCTCAGGGGCGAGCGGGAAGTCTGGTCGCGGCAAGGAGATGCGTTCAGATAATGAGATTCGCGCACAGGTCCAAAAGTTTGATTTAGTTTGGTTCGGGGTAAATGAAGCGGCCCTCCGGGGGAGGAGGGCCGTTGGGGGTAGGTCGGGGGACAGGAGGAAAAACGTGTGGGAGAGGGTCAACCGCGATAACGGGGGAGTTGTCGCGGCCGCATCGGTGAAAGAAGGAATGCAACGCCAGTGCCAATTGGCCGGCAAAAATCGCGTGGCGGCTTCGCGGGCGTCGCATCCGCTTGGAGACCGGCGGGTTGCGCGTCGAAATTCATGCGCGAATTCCGGGCGCGGCGATTCCGCGGCGGCGGCGATTTGTAATTTGTTCTCTGGACCCATTGCAAATTTGACTGTCTTACACGGGAACGCGACCATGCTCGCCGACGATTTGTTCGCCGCGATTCGCCAGATTCCGTTGATCGATCCGCATTCGCACATCGACCCGCTCGGCCCGGTTTCGCGGCACCTCGACGATATCCTCGGTTACCACTACTACACCGAACTCGCCCATTCCGCCGGCATGACACAGGCCTCGCTCAAGTCAGACGTGCCGCCGCGCGAACGCGTGCGGGCGATCCTCGGCCACATGGATCGCTTCGATAACACCGTTCAATATTCGTGGTTTCTGGACATTGCCCGCACGTTCCTGGGCTTCCAAGGCGAGCGAGTGACGGCGGCCGATACCGATGC
>JBGQCZ010000059.1:0-13004 GCA_041495645.1 Gemmataceae bacterium
CAAACGATTCAGTAATCGTGTGGCAAGTTGCGAGCGAGTTCCTCGGCCAGCTGCGGAGATAGGAGTCGAAGGGGCGACTCGCGTCGGCCGCGGTTGAGACGGCTTTCCAGCGCTTTCGCGCCATGTTCCCTCTGCGAATTCCAAGCGACAGCGTCTTCCAGGTCTCATTCGATTTGCGCTCCCGTTTCAGTCTGTCGCACTGGGACGCGATGCTGCTGGCCGCCTGCAAAGAGGCCGGCGTCACCACGCTTTACTCGGAAGACATGTCCGCCGGAACCGACTACGACGGACTGACCATCGTGAATCCCTTTTCCTGAACCCGGCCCATCGCCCCACGCCCGCCTTTCGTGGGCTGGCTAGAGCCTGTTATTGCAAGCCCACATCTGTCGCGTGAGCTGTCGCACGCCGCGCTGCCCGACGCGGTCGCCTCCGAGGCACACCATGTTCTGCAACATGTGGACCATCGCCAGGGCTGGCGCGGCTGGCAGGTAAATGAGGTAAATAGTCGAAACATTTTGATACACATAATCGGGGGCATAGTCGCGACCTACTGACATTGCGCTCACCTCCGCCTCACGTACAATGATCTCACATGCCGATATAGGAAACCTGTCCGCCGCCGAGTTAGGCCGCTTTTGTAGAGGAAATTGGCCGTGCCGCCCGCCTTGACTACCGCCGAATCGCTCGTGACGCACTTGAAGAAATGCGGTTATGACGATGCGCAGATCGAGCGGCAATTCAAGGTCGATCAGGTCACGATCCCCGTCGTAGCGTTCGCAGGGAGACCGTTTGATAGTTGGTCGGCGTGCATCGCGGCGGTTAACCTGAACGGCGATTCCATGGCATCGGCGGCGAAAGTGCGCGTGCTCGGTGCTTCGACGGTCTTCGTTTGTGGGCCGGAGGGCGTGGACTGGTGGGCGATGGGACCGGGCGGACCGAAGACCAGCAAGTCAATCGCATGGTCGAATGTCGGCGGCGTCTTTCACGAACACAAAGACGATCTCGCGCCGTCGCGCATTTACAATGCGAAGCTCCGGCGTCCCGGTAGCCTAGCGAAGCAACTCTGGTTCTTTGACCTGGGGCTCATGCCCGCGATTGAGAAAAATCGCGGGGAAACACTGTTGCATCTGGTCGAGAATGCCATCGGCGGATTGCACAAGGAACTAGGTGCGAAACTTGATACCCGCCAGGCGCAGGAAGATGCGTACCGAACAGTCTTCTGGCTGCTCGCCGCAAAGGTGTTGCACGACAAAAAGGCCGACAACTTCATCCGCATCGATCTGAAGAATGTGGATGAAGTCTTCGACCGCATCGGCAAGCACCACGGTGAGACCAATCGGTTTCCACCATTCGGAAAGGAAGGCCGGCGAGCAATCGACGAGGTCGCCGCGACTTTTGCACGTTGCGGAGCACTCGCCGATGTGTCGAGCGAGTCCATCGCATACGTGTACGAGAACGCACTGATCGACAAGGCGGCGAGCGGCAAGAAGACGAAGAAGGGCGAAAAACCCTACGACATCCGCAAGGAACTTGGTATCCACAGCACCCCCTCAGTGCTGATCCACCACATGCTTTCGCAGATGTGGGGCATGATTGAGGAGATCAAGCCAGAAGATCGAGACGTCTTCGAACCAGCATGCGGGCATGCGCCGTTCTTAACTGGAGCCATGCGGTGGCTCCGCGGTTGGGGCAAAGGCGGTCAGCCCACAGCTACGCATGACTACCTGCGTTGCCACTTACACGGGCTCGAGGCAGACGGCTTCGCGATCGAACTCGCCAAGCTCGCTCTCACGCTCGCCGACGAGCCACATGGCAACTCCTGGCAGTTGACCAAGCGCGACATGTTCCTGCCCGGAGTGCTCGCCAAGCAGACGAAGAAGGCTCACATCCTGCTCTCGAATCCCCCGTATCAGCCATTCACGCCGGCGCAACGAGCGAGATACGCCAAAGAGGGCGAGCCCGTCACCGCCAACACCAAGGCGACCGAGATGCTCCTGCGGACGCTGCCGCACCTGCCAACTGGTGGCGTTTTTGGCGTCGTTATGCCACAGGGCGTGCTGCACGACAAGGAATCCAAGCGAGTGCGAGAGCGGTTGCTCGCCGACTTCGACCTTTCCGAGATAGGCGTCTTTGCCGACAACCTCTTCGAGCACGGAGACCACGAGGTCGCGGTGCTCATGGGCCGGCGAAAGAAGCCCCGGACTAAGCCAGTTCATCTACATTATCGGCGCGTTCGCGAGCAGGGCATGGAAGCGTTCAAGGACAGGCTGGCGTTTTCGTCGGAGCGGGAAGTACTGCAGAGCCGGTTCGCAGGGAGCACGACTGCGAATCTGCTCTTGCCAGACCTGGTCGAGGTCTGGGACTACTTGCGAGAATCGCCGCCGCTCGCGAATTCCGCGGATGTTCAACAGGGTTTTCAATTCCTCAATGAGGACGCACTTGGAAGCCGTGAAGTTGTCTCAAGAACGCGCCGACAGGGATGGGTCAAAGCCATCCTCCGAGCCGCGGACGACTACAACATCTGGGAACTTCCGAAGAGGGTGTGGATTGACGCCTCGCCTGAGAATTATCGTCGCCCTGGCGCGGCCACAAAACTAGGGATTTCACAAGTTGTTCTCAACTACGCGCCGGTCGCCCGCGAGCCATGGCGACTCAAGGCGGCGATCGATGATGAGGGAGTTGCCGTATCAAGCCGGTTCCTGGTATTCCGAGAGAAGCCGAGCGGCCCCTCGCTGCGCGTGCTTTGGGCAGTGCTAAACTCTCCGGTCGCAAACGCGTACGCGTATTGTTTCTCGGGAAAGCGCGAGACCCTCGTTAAGGAATGGCGGGCTTTTTCCTTGCCGAAGATTTCGTTTGAACGCACACAGGCCATCCAAAACGCAGCATCAGTATATCTCGCGGCTGTCGAAACATCCGAATCAGCGTTTATGCAGCCCGACACGAAGAATGAGGTGAAGCAAGCGTTGCTCGCGCTTGATGCCGAAGTACTCAAGCTCTACGACCTTCCCCCGCGCCTCGAACGTCAGCTGCTGGACCTCTTCACAGGCGTCGAGCGCAAGGGCGTCGGTTGCGATTTTCGCGGCTATTATCCGCCCGGGTTTACGTCCTGCCTGCCGCTCCACGAACTCATCTCCGACCGCTTCCAACACGCTGGGGCGGACGTGACTGCTGATCGCTTCAAGTCTGGAGAGTCGGAGTATGTACGCGAAGTCTTGAACATTGCGGCATTCGGCACGGGAGAGGAGTAAACCGTGCAGGACTACTTACTCGATACCAACATCATCGCCTATTGGTTCGACACGGCGCGGCCTGAGCATACAAAGGTTGTCGCCCGAGTAAATGCCGCGCGGCAACCGGACCCGACAACGAACTACGTTCCTCGACTGTACGTTTCCGTCGTTACGCTCGGCGAGATTGAGTATGGGCATCGCGCGACCCTCACGCCCGACCCCGCAAAGCAGGCCGAATACATCAAATTCGTGCAGGAGCAATGTCCCGATGCGCGAGAGATGACCAAGCACGTCGCGGAGCAGTACGGCGAGATGCGGGCATGGCTGTTCAACAACTGCGGACCGAACGCGAAAAAGTCGAAGGCCAAGCGAGCGGAGGAATTGGTGAATCCAACGACGGGCAAGGAACTCGGCATCGATGAGAATGACATCTGGATCGCGGCGCAGGCGAAGACCCACAATCTCGTGCTGGTCACCCATGATTCTCGTGACAACTTCGGAAAGATGCTCAATCAGTTCGCGCCGGCTTTGACGGTGGAGGATTGGGCGCTGTGAGCACAAGGCGAGTCGTTGCAGTATCAACAATTGCCACTTTCATGGTTTCTGGGTGCCGTCGCGGCATGACGACTGACACCGGTGTCAGATGGTGTCAGATCTTTTTTCGGCTTTGACGACCGCGAACAATGAGCGACGAAGGCACTCACGCCAATTCCTCAACGCTCCAGCAACGTCTGCCAGGAGCCTGGGCTGACGAGTGGCTCAGATCGGCTCAAAGTGCGCGAACATGTTTTGAAACTCGGCCAGACTGGAGGGCGTCTCGTACCAGCAGACCGCCTCGAACTTCTTCCACAAGTCCCGTACGGCCGAGTTCCCATGTGCGCCGGCGATGGCTTCTTGCGACACCCACTCGAAAACCTCGACGATGGTCCCATCCTTGGTGCGCATCACGATCGGCGCTCGGTCGGTGACGAGACCTTCGGCGCGAAGCGGCGGGAGATGATTGCGGACGAGTTCGAGGAGCGCTTGCTCGCAGCCGGGCCGCGGCTTGTAGCAGGCGATAGAAATCGACCCCATGGCACTCCCTCCCGAAGTTAGGATGGGAGTGAATGTAACGGAAGGCGCCAGGCCGGTCAAGCTTCGGCCGGACCGCGAAGCAAAAGCTGAAGCAGGGCGAAGAGCCGGCCCCGAAGCACTCGGTTCATTACACCGGCTGAAACATCGGTCCGAGCCCGTGAAACGGGCTCGTCCGCACTCGAATCGAAAACCCGCCATGAATGACGGGCCTCAACCGCTGCGCGGGAGGCCCCGTAGACGGGTAGAAGTCGGCGACACACTCTCCGGAGCGACGGCCTGCCTGCCTGGGCTCATCGGCCACGGCCTTGTATTTCGCCAAATCGATGACCAGAATGAGCGGGAAGCCAACCTTCGATTCGTCGAGAATGGACGGCGAAATGAAAGTCCCCAATGCCGACCAGGCGGTGATCACGGAGGACAAACTGCGAAATTACCTCTTGAACGTGAATCATCGCCGCGGCGCTTCCAAGGCCAGACTGCTGCTGTCGATGGGTTATGGCCCGGATGCCTGGCAACAATTGGAAACGGACTTGCGCGACCAGCATCTGTCGTTGGAGGTTAGCGAAGAAACGGACACGGAATACGGCAGGAGTTACGCGATTGTGGCCCCGCTGCGCGGTCCGGCGGGTCGAATCGTCAGGTTCCGAAGCGTCTGGCAAATCGACGCTGGAACCGAAACGCCACGACTGATTACAATGTATCCTGGGTGAGACAATGAATATCGAACTATACCAAGACGTGATTTTGCTCGTTGACGTGCCGGAGTACGGGCTGTGCGCCGGCGATGTCGGCACTTTGGTCGAGAGGCATGTGGTCCCAGGCCGCGAAGAAGGATTGAGCGTGGAGTTTTTTGACATGACCGGCCGGACGATCGCGGTGGTGACGCTGCCCTGCGGCAGTTTTCGCGCGCCGACGGTACTGGATCGTCCCAGTACACGCAGCTTATCGGCAGTTTGATCGGTTGACACAATTCCTTGTCACTTGATAGACGGCAGTCGTCTAACATGATTTCCAATCCGACGGAATACGCAAAGGCACGGGAAGGAATCGGCCTTCTCGAAGAACGCTTGAAGCGGCTGGAACAGAGCCATCCGATCGGCTCGAAAGGGTTCACGAAGGCGGGTATTCGCAAGATGATCGCCCGCCTTCACGAGGAACTGGCCGTGTATGAAGGCAGTGAAGAAGCGAGACAGTCCATTTCGAATTGAAGGTCACATCCGGACGTCCAGCGGCTTCGAGAAATCAAGCGCGGCCAGATCGGCCGCGTGATCAATGTGCCCGACGTCGCGAAAACGCGAGAAAGGACCGGTCTTTCGCAAGCACGTTTTGCCCAGTTGCTCGGCGTGTCGGTGCGGACGCTACAGGATTGGGAACAGGGCCGGCGCGCACCGTCACGTGTCGCACGGACGCTGCTCATGATTGCGGCCAAGAATCCCAAGGCCCTGCTCGAAGTCGTCTAACGGCGTCAATTCTATGCGTCGCGCATGTGGATCGACACTCAAGAAGGTCATTCGCAAGGTTCCGCGGCATCCAGCTTTTCGCACGAAGCATAGCAGGCTAAAGCCTGCGGCTACAGCGAGTTGCGCTGTAACGCGAGGACGGAGAACTGCCGGTTTACGGAGTGGCGGACGCCGGCGGAAAGTCCGGTAGAATGATCTAAAGATTGGGCGGCCTCGGACGAATAACCCCGCGTACGGACAGCGGACGACGGACAAACGAACACTGACAACGGATCACCTGTCATGAAGTTCACGTATAGCACCGGGCAGAGGCCGCTGGACGGCTACACGATCAAACGCGGCGTGGGCAAGGGCGGGTTCGGCGAGGTTTACTTTGCCCTGAGCGACGGCGGCAAGGAAGTGGCGCTAAAGCTCCTCAAGGGCGATCAAGCCGATATCGAGCTGCGCGGCATCCGCCAATGCCTGAATCTCAAGCACCAAAACCTGGTGGCCCTCTTTGACGTGAAAGCCGACCTGCACGGCGAGCCGTGGATCATCATGGAATACGTCGCCGGCGAAACGCTCAATGCGATTTTGAATCGGCATCCCAAGGGCCTGCCGATCGAATTGGTTCAATCGTGGTTCCCGGCGCTTGGCCGGGCCGTCGGCTATTTGCACGATCATGGCATCGTCCATCGCGATCTCAAGCCCGCCAACATCTTTCTGGAACAAGGCCTGCTCAAGGTCGGCGACTACGGCCTGAGCAAGAGCATGAGTTCGAGCCATCGCTCGGCGCAGACTAGCAGCGTCGGCACCGTTCACTACATGGCCCCGGAAATCGCCTCCGGCAACTACGACAAGTCGGTCGACATTTACGCTCAAGGCGTGCTGCTGTTCGAAATGCTAACGGGCACGCCGCCGTTCGACGGCGAGTCGGCCCAGGAAGTGATGATGAAGCACCTGATGTCGTTGCCGGACCTGAACAAGGTGCCGCCGGCGTTCAAGCCCGTGCTGGCAAAAGCATTGGCGAAGGACCCGCAACATCGCCACCAAACCTCGGCGGAGCTGGTGAAGGAAGTCGAGGCGATCTTTGGCGAGACGGTGCCGCTGCCGGAAGTCAAACCGCCGTCGCGGCTCGAAGCCAAGCCGGCGCCGAAGCCCTTCGATCGTGGCCGGGTGCCGTTCGCGATACCGGTGGCCCGGCCGGTGGGAAAAGCCGTCGAGATCCCCTTGCGAGATCGACCGGTGAGCTGCCCGCTTCGACCCGAGCCGCTGACCGTAGTTCCGGCCCTGCCGTTTCGAACGAAGCTCGGCGAGTTAGCGGCATCGATGGCGCTTTCGGTGGTGTTCGCCGCGCTGGCGACCACGCTATTAGCCGCCTTACGGTTGAACACCGATTGGGCGGCGATTGGCACGCTGTTCTTCCTCACCGTGGGCGTGAGTTGGACCGTGCTGATTCCGTCGAAATTCTGGTCGGGCAAAACCAACGACGAATGGAGCCGCCGCCTAATATTGATGGCCGGCGGAGCGGCGGTCGGATTGGGTGCGCTCTGGCTCGATGGCTGGACTCCCAACATTCCGGGCCTGACCGAGGTTTCCGTCGAACCGGCGACGAGCGGCTTGCTGCCGCACAACGCCATCGCCACCGGCGCCGGTCTGATCAGTTACTTTGCTTTGGCGCTTGGGCTATTGCGTTGGTGGAAGGTCGCCGATCGGCGGCGCGACTCGTGGTTCAGCTTCTTCCCGGTTTTGGCCACGGGCATTTGGGCACTGGTGTTGATGATGGTGTGGCCGTGGGCTCAACGCCCGTACGGCGTGGCATCGCTGGTGATGGCTTCGATGATCGTGCAGTGGGTCAGCCCCTGGCAGGCCCCGCCGCCTCCCGCGCCGCGACGGATGAAACTGCGCCGCGCCTAAGCCGCTTGCGGCTTCGCGAATCAGGAGATTCACATGCGTTCTTCGGTGATTGTCGCGATTTTCGTGATCGCTCTGTTGGGTTTGGGATTGCGAAGCCAGTCGGATTCGAAGTTTCGCGCGCCGGCGCGCATCCACGCCCAGGAATCCAAGGCGACCAAACCACCGAAGAACCCCAAGGGTCCGGCGGCCCCTGAAGCCGAACCGCCAAAGCCGCCCGAGGCGCCGCCGGCTCCGGCCGAAGCCCAGCCCCCAAAGCAGCCGGAGGGCCTGATCCATCGCGATGCAAAGCCCACGAAATCTTCGGAGCCTCCCAAGGTTTTGTGGAGCAAAGAAGTATCGGGCGATGCGCGCACCACGAGCCAGGCGGCCCATCGATCCGCGCTGGAAGCTGCCGCTCGCGCATTCGGCGAATATCTGAAAGACAAGTATCCGGGCTTCAAATGGACGCCGACGCTCGAATTCCTGCTCGACGACGACATTGAGCGCGGCCACAAAATGGTCGTTGAAGAACAAGACGAAGAACGGCGACTGGCCGACGGCGAAGCCCCCGTGCTCGTTCAGACGAAATTGAAAATTGAATTGCGCGAATCGCACGAGAAGGCGGCACTTCAAGAAGATCGCAAAGTCCGCGTGGAATCGCGGTTGTGGCAGGCGGGACGCGGGCTGGGTGGGCTAGTCATTATTCTATTTGCGATCGTCGGCTATGTCCGGATGGACGATTGGACCAAGGGCTACCTCTCATTCCCGTTGAAACTGACCGCCCTGGCCGTTGCAGTCGCCGGGCCGGCGGCGTTGTGGTTGCTCGTTTGAAGCCGGTGAGCCGAGGAGAGTAACCTCCGCGGCTCGTTTTTCGTGTATAATCTCCCCATGTCCTCAGAAAGCGACCGGCTGCTGATTCAGGGCATCCGCAACGGCGACCCCGGTGCGTGGGAGCAGCTTATTGCCCGCTACGAAGGCCGCTTGCTCGCCTTCGCCCGCCAACGCTTGCACGATCGCAGCCTCAGCGAGGACGTGGTTCAGGAAACATTCGTCGGCTTTCTCACCAGTCTGCCCAACTTCGACGACCGCCGCGAACTGCAAACTTATCTCTTCACCATCGCCGCCTACAAAATCACCGATCAATTGCGCCGCAGCAGCCGCCGGCCGCAATTCTCGCACGGCGAAACCAACGACGACCTGCTCAACCATCAATTGGATGCCCGGCAAGGCACCGCCTCCAGTGCGGCCCGCAGCGCAGAACAGCGCCAACTCGAACAGACCGCCATCGCCCGCGCCATTAGCCAACTGATCCAGAAATGGCGCAGCGACTCCGACTATCAGCGTTTGAAGGTGATGGAACTGCTCTTGTGCCGCGGCTGGCCCAATCGCGACGTCGCCAGGTATTTGAAAGTCAGCGAGCAGCAAGTGGCGAACATCCGCTTCGCGGCCATGAAGAAGGTCGCCGAACACGTCCGCGCTTCGGGTCTTCCGGTCGATGTGTTTCCCGAGCTTTATGAAGTAGAGCAAGCCAAATAACACACTCATCAGCAACCGGCAAATGAGAAACCGAGAACCGAGAATGAAGAACGTTCTTCATTCTCGGTTCTCGGTTTCTCATTTCCCGGTTTCTTGACGAATCCTCAATCTCTTCGATGTTCTATTGGGTGAAACCCCGACTGCACTTCGAGAGTAGAATACGCGCACCTACAAACCTCGATTTCGCAACCCTCGGTGCCGACATGCGCTCGCTTTCTCTCCTCGCCAGCCTGCTCTTGATTCCCGTCGCCGCCCGGGCTGAATCGCCGCATCCGCTACGTTACATCCCCAGCGAGGCGAATCTCATCCTGCGCGTCGAGAAACCGCGGCTGCTGGTCGAGACGATTACGCAGCACCAAGTCGTACGCGAGATGCAGCAGTTGCCGTTCGTCCGCGAGCAACTTGAATCGCCGGTGTTCCAGCGCTTCCTGCAGTTGGTGAGCTATTACGAGCAAGACCTGGGCATGAAATGGCCGGAGTTGCTCGACAAGCTTGCAGGCAACGGATTGACGTTGGCCGCCAAGGTTGCCGGCGACAATTCGCCCGTGGTTTTGTGCGTCGATGGGACCGATGAAGAACTCACCAAGCGATTCGTCAACCTCGCTGTGTCGGTCTTCGAGCAGGAACTGGCTCGCCAGGAATCGAAGGAAAAGGTCGAAAAGGGGAACTATCGCGGGATCGACGGTTTCAAGATCGGCGATTTGCGCATCGCCCGCATCGGCCCGACGCTGTTGATCTCGAACAAGAAAGAAACGCTCAAGGCGGCAGTCGATCTGCACTTCAATGAAGGGAAGAGCCTAAAGGACGTTTCCGGACCGACCGAGGCCCGCAAGATCCTGCACGCCGATTCGCTCGCCTGGCTGTGGCTCGATTTGGACGTGGCCCGCAACGCTCCCAACGCTAAAGAACTGTTCGCCATCCCCAGCAACGACCCGGTGCAGACGATCGCCATCGGCGGCTGGGTCAACGTGGTGAAGCGAGCAAAGTTCCTCGCTGCAGGGCTGCACAAGGAGAAAGACAATTTCCACCTGTCGTTGCGTTTCCCGGGCGCGGGTTATGACGGCGTGCCCGAAGCGCTCGCGGTCCACGTGCCCGCCAAGGACTCGATGGGCACTCTCGAACCGCTCGAACCCAAGAACGTGATGCTCAGCCTGAGCTTCCACTTCGACTTCAAAGAGTTCTGGGAACGGAAAGACAAGCTCTTCAACGAGAAAGTCGTCAAGGAACTTGCGAACGGCGAAAAGCAGTTTGGGTTGTTTCTGCCGGGGAGTTCGCTGGGCAAGCTGTTTGCCCAGGCCGGGTCGAACCACCGTTTCGTGGTGGCCCATCAGGAAACGACCAGTTACAGCATCAAGCCGAAGCAATACGCGCCGAACTTCGCGATTGTGTCCAAGATGCGCGATCCGCAGTTCGGCAAGTCGATGGATTCGGTTCTTCGGGCGGCAGCCCTGTTGGCCGGCGTTCAGGTCAAACTGAAGATGGTCGAGGAAGATCGCGGGGCGGTGCACATCGTCGGTGAGCGCTTCTCCGAAAAAGGCGAGTTCCCCAACGACCCGGAAAACCTCCGCTTCAATTTCAGCCCCTGCTTCGCCGTGGTCAACGATCAGTTCTTGTTCTGCTCGACGATGGAATTCGCCCACGAGATGATCGACTTGCTCCAGAAGGAATTCGAGAGCTCGAAGCGGCATGTGAGTCGCTCGCCGCTGCAATTGCGGCTGTATTCCGCAGGGGCGGAGAAACTGTTGAAGGCGTTCGAGGACCAATTGCTCGCGCAGATCATTCTGGATCAAGCGGTGAAGCCGGCTCAAGGCCGCAAACAATTCGACGCCTTGACGCAATGGGTGAGCAAGCTGGGCCAGGTTCGCGTGCAGAGCGAATTCGGCGAGAAGGACTATCGCATCGACGTGGAATGGAAACGCAAATAGAGAGAGCAGCCATGGCGGAGCGCATCGATTCGAAATGGGCCTGGGCCGAATACAAGCCGAGCGCCGACAACCCCTGGGACCTGAGAAAGGCCGGGCACCTGTATCGCCGGGCCGAATTCGGGGCGTCGTGGCCAACGTTGAAGGAGGCCCTTGCGAATGGACCGGCGAAAACGATCGATGGATTGCTGAAGAGCAAGCCCGAAACGAAGAATTCCAAGGACACTGCGGAAATTCTGGACCGCGGCTCACGGCAGAACATCAATACCGCGCGCGGCTGGTGGCTAACGCGAATGCTCGACGGTTCGCACCCCTTGCGCGAAAAGATGACGCTGTTCTGGCACAACCACTTCGCCACCAGCAACGCCAAGGTGCAGAACGCCGGCCGCATGTTCGGCCAATACGAACTCATGCACCGCTACGCGCTGGGCAATTTCAGCGACCTGTTGCAAGACATGTCGAAAGACCCGGCCATGATGGTCTGGCTCGACACCATTCAGAGCAAGAAAGGCCAACCGAACGAGAACTACGCCCGCGAACTGATGGAGCTGTTCAGCCTCGGCATCGGAAACTATTCCGAGCAGGACATCCGCGAGGCGGCCAAGGCTTTCACCGGCTGGGAGATCAAGAGCGACAAATTCAATTTCAACTCCGGACAGTACGACGGCAGCCAGAAGACGGTCCTGGGCAAATCCGGACGGCTCAAGGGCGAAGACATCGTTGACATTTGTCTCGCTCAACGGGCCTGCCCGCGCTTCATTACTCGCAAACTACTGCGTTTCCTGGTTAGCGATTCGTTGCCCTTACTCGATGACCTGATCGATCCGTTGGCGAATAGCTTCCGCGACAGCAAGTTCCATTTTGGGAACCTCGTCGAAACCGTGTTGCGATCGAATCTGTTCTTCTCGCATCACGCCTATCGCAACATGATCAAGTCGCCGGTCGATTTCGCGCTTGGGATCAAGCGCGGGCTCGAAGTGCCGGTTAGCACGTCCGCGCTCGCCGTGGCGCTGGAAACACTCGGGCAAAATCTGTTTCATCCGCCATCCGTGAAAGGTTGGGACGGCGGGCAGACTTGGCTGAACGGCCAGACGCTGTTGTTCCGCCAAAACCTGGCGCTGGCCTTAAGTTCGCGCGACGTGAAATACGTCAAGAATTCGCAAGACGACGAAAACACCGAGCCGCTTGTCATCGAGCCTGCGGACCTGCTGCGCAAGTACGGCATTGAGGGCGAGGATGCTACCGTCAAATTCCTGCTCGAATTGTTCCTGCAAGGCGACGTGGCGAGCGAAACGCGGGATAAACTGGTGGTGTATCTCAAACAAGCCCGCAAACAGTCGTTGCCGGTTTACTGGACCGCCGAAGAGCGCGAACGCCACCCGACGCGCGCGGTAACGCATTTGGTGTTGACTCTGCCGGAGTTCCAGTTGGGATGACGTTAAGCCCAAGGTTTTGGAGGCCATAACATGACGAACCGTCGCGATTTCTTGAAGACCTCGTCGCTCATCGCCTGGGGCTTGAGCGTTCCGACGTTCCTCGGACGTACGGCGTTGGCCGCGAAACCGGCCGGCAAGGCCGGCGCCAAGGACTCCATTCTGGTGGTCGTGCAACTCACCGGCGGAAACGACGGCATGAACACCGTTATTCCGTACAAGGATCCCGATTACGTGAAGTGCCGGCCCACGATCAAGATTCCGGCCGATCAGGTGAAGAAGCTAGACGACCACGTCGGACTGCATCCGGCGATGGACGGCCTGGCGGGGTTGTATCAGGACAAGGCGCTGTGCGTCGTTCAAGGCGTGGGTTATCCGAACCCGAGCCAATCGCACTTCCGCTCGATGGACATCTGGCAGGCCGCCAGCACCGCCGAGAACCTGAGCGAAGGTTGGATCGGCAAGGCGCTGAAG
>JBGQCZ010000060.1:0-12801 GCA_041495645.1 Gemmataceae bacterium
CACTCGCCCGGCGCGCATGCCGTCGGCGAGTTTTCGAGCCTCGTCGATTTCGGCGATTGGTCGCACGGAAGTGCAGCCCGCAGCCAGTGCATGAATGATGGTGGTCGTAGCGCGCAACACGTCGATGACGACGGCGACCGAACCCGCCAGCCGTCCCGCCGGCGCTAATTCGGGCAGCAGGTGGACGTGGAGCAATCGCTCCGGAGCGCGTTCACCGGCGGTGGGCATTGCGGAATTCCGTTTCGTCGTGCGAGTTCGATTCGGCCTCGGACGCAGGCATCTTACCCCGTTTGACAAGGTAAGCAAACCCCAAGGACCCACAGGAAACCCGGAGAAAACCGGGAAATGAGGAACTGAGAACCGAAAATGAAAAATCAAACGGTTCTTCATTCTCGGTTCTCGGTTCCTCATTTCCCGGTTTCTGTACGGTTGAAAACTTGCCCCAAACAAACTCTTGACATCACCGCTGCGGTGCTTTACTGTACTACTATGTTGGTACACTCAACGCAAAGGGAGCGGAATCATGCATTTTGATATCCGCCCGAATTCACCGATCCCGATTTACGAACAGATTATTTCGCAGATCATTTTTGTCATTGCCTCCGGAGCATTGGACTCGGGAACGCAATTTCCCAGCGTGCGCGATTTGGCCGACCAATTGACCGTGAATCCCAATACCATCGCCAAGGCCTATAAGGAGTTGGTCGAGCGGGGCATTCTGGAGGCGAAGCGCGGGCTGGGGATGGAAGTGACGGAGCAAGCGACGGCGTTGTGCCGGGCGCAGCGGCAGGACATCGTCCGTCGTCGCGTGCGCGAAGCGTTGCGCGAGGCCGTGGTCAGCGCTCTGCCGGCTCAGGAAGTCGAGCGGATCGTCTCGGACGAATTGCATCGCGTGAACGGGCACCGGAAATAACACTTCGTTCGGAGCATCGAGCATGAGTCACGTCATTGGTATCCACGATTTGACCAAGCGCTTCGGCGGCAAGGTCGCGGTCGACCGGCTTAACCTGCGCGTGCCGGCGGGCGCGATTTACGCGCTCTTGGGCGACAACGGCGCGGGCAAATCAACAACGATCAAGATTCTGACCGGCCAGCATCCGCCCGACGGCGGCCGCGCCGATATCTTCGGGCAGGATTGCTTTGCCCAAGCCGTGGGGTTGCGGTTTCGCGTGGGCTACGTACCCGAGCGGCCGCGCTTCTACGATTGGATGAGCGCCAACGACATCGGCTGGTTCGTCTCCGGTTTCCACAAGAATGGCTTCTATCCGCGCTACCGCGAACTGATTCATGGCTTCCAGCTCGACCCCAGCGCGAAGCTCAAGAACCTGTCCAAGGGCGGTTACGCCAAGATCGGCCTCGCATTGGCCCTCGCCGTCGATCCCGAAGTGCTCATCCTCGACGAGCCGACCTCGGGTCTCGACCTGCTCACGCGCCGCGAGTTCCTGAACAGCATGGTTGATCTCGCGGGCGTTGGTCGAACGATCCTCATTTGCAGCCATCAGATCGCCGAGGTCGAGCGCGTTGCCAGCCACGTGGCCATCATGGACCAGGGCAAGCTCTTGTTGGCAGAACCGCTCGAGGATCTCAAGCAGCGTTTTTCCCGCGTCAGTCTTCGCTTCGAAGGCACACCTCCCGACCCGGCCTCGCTCGGGACCGTCCTGGAACGCAGCGGCACGGGGCGGTTCCACCAGTTGCTGATTCGCGATCCGCGCCGCGAGGCAATCGACGCCCTGCGCATCAGCCCCAACGTTCACGACGTGGAAGAGACCGCGATGAGCCTGGAGGAAATCTACGCGGCGGTGCTGGCTCGGCCCGGGCAGAGCGTGCGGCCCAGCGAATTGGCCAATCGCGAACCCGTGCCCGCGAACGAGGAGGACTGATCATGTTCGTTCGCGCCATCTTCTGGAAGGAACTTCGCGAGCATCGGGTGCAGGCCTTGATTTTGATGGTGCTCGCTGTCCTGATCATCGCGGGATTACTGCCGCTGCTCGACTCGGGCAGGCCGGACGACACGTTCCGCGTCCTCCTGTCGGCATGTTTCGCCTGGGCCTGCGGCATGGTGACCGGGGCGATTCTGCTGGCGAACGAAAGCGAATCGATGACGCAGATGTTTCTCGACGTGCAGCCGCGCAAGCGCATGAACTTGTGGTGGTCGAAAGCGTCATTCGGCGTGCTGCTGACCGTCTTTCAAGCGCTTTTCTTGGCAACCCTGTGCCTAATCCTGAGGCAGCAGCATGGATCCCCGGAGCTGCCGGCGGCGATCGTGCTCATGAACGTCTTGGGCGGGTTGTTTGGTCTGAGTTGCGGGCTGTTCGGCTCGTCGTTGGGCAAGACGGTATTGGCGGCCATCGGCTGGTCGGTCGTCGCGCTGTTCGGCAGTTCGTTAGTGATGGGCGTCTTCAACGCCGGCCTGCTCATTCTCTTGGGGACACTCGAAGAGCGCGACGTAAAGGCAAGCGAAGCAATCACGCTTTTGGCATTCATTATGGCCATGCCCGTGCCGCTCGCGCTCTCGGCATTGTTCTACACGCGCCTGGACCGGGAACGCGGCCGCCGGCTCCCGTCGCTCAGGCGACCGCGATTCGGCTTCTCGCAAAGCCGTTGGGGTGTCGTGCAAACGCTCTGGCTTTCGTTCAAACAAGGCTGGATTTTGAACCTCATTCTCGCGGCCGTAGCCTTGGTCGCGGGTCCGCTGTTGATCGTTGAACCGGTGGCGGTCTGGCCGGTCGCAACGCTGCTAATCGGGTTGCTGGCTGGCGTCGGCGTGGTGGGCGACGAGCAGTTCTACGGCTCGTTTCGATTCCTGGCGGAACAGCGGCTGCCGCTGGGCCGATTCTGGCTCTTGAAGGTCGGTTCGCGATTATTACCGGCACTGGTGTTGGCCGCCGTCACGCTCTTGATGGGTGGCATCGTCATCGAATTGGCTCACAGCACGAACCCGCGCAGCCAAAGCGAGCGCTGGATGCAAGAAGAAGGCGTCGATTACATTCAACAAATGGGTCGGTTGACGGCTTTGACGGTTTGGCTTGTGTACGGCTTCGCGTTTGGTCATCTCGCCGGAATGCTGGCCCGCAAGACGTTTATCGCGTTTGCCGTTGCCGCGGTGGCGGCGGGAACTTGCTTGGCGATTTGGCTGCCGTCGCTGATCGGCGGCGGCTTGCCCGCGTGGCAGGTGTTTGCGATTCCAGTCGGACTCTTGATCCTGGCACGCGTTTCGGTTTGGAAGTGGGCGACCGACCGGCTGCACACTTGGCGCTCGCTTGCGGTTTGGGGCGCGTGCACGGCATTCGGCATTGGCTTCATCGGGCTGGCCTTGGGTTACCGTGTCTGGGAAGTGCCGAAGGCGCTCACGCCGTTCAACGTGGCGGAGTTTGAGTCCGGTTACCCGTTGCGCGTCGAGAATGAGGTCCGCGGGAAACTGATGCGAGCCCGCAACACACTTGACGTGCGACAGAATCGGGAACGGCTTGAGAACAGAGCCGATGCCGATCGTACGTTTGGCGATGCCTTAAATGTGGCGATTGAATTTGGTTGGCCGAAGAGCAATCCCGATCTCGAACAACTCGTTGAGGATGTTTCGGGCGGCGAGTGGCTCATGCTCGTGAAGGAAGCCGCCGCGCTGCCGCCGGCAGTTGTCGATGACCCTCGCGACCTGGTGCTGAGTTCGATGGTTATTTCCGAAGGCGTGCGAAATCTGTGCCGCTACGTGGCAGCCCGGTCGCTGCAGCTACAAGCACACGGCGACCATGCGGGAGCTCTTGACCTGATCTCTGCGCAGTTGGCGGTCGCCCGACACATACTCGCTCGATCGTCGGAATCACCGTTCCACATTGGCACGGGCATTGAAGCTTCCGCATTGCAGGTCTTGGAAATCTGGGCGACTCGGCCCAAGGTTCCGCCGGCACTGCTGGAACGCGCGCTCACGATAACGCGCGATCACGAAGCCAAGCGCCCGCCGTTTGCCGACAACATCAAAGCCGACTACCTGTTGCAGCGCGAGTACATTGACCGCTATGTCTCACCGCGGTTTTCCACCAATTCGACCCATCGAAACTGGAAGGAATCAGTTGCCGGGACAGCGTTGCTGATGCCGTGGGAGAAGGCCCGCCGCGAACGCATGCTGAATGGGTTGGCCTACCTGTCGCTGGAAGCCGCTGCGATGGATTATCCGACGATGTTGTCACGATACCGGTGGATTCAACGGCCGGAGTACCTTAACAACAATCCCATTGCTCTTCAAACCTACAACGCCCTACCGCCGTCCAAGGACGGCGCGGACGAAGCGCTCAAGCTGCAACTGATCGAGTCAATGAGCCACGACATTTGGTTCAAGTTCGTGATGATGTTCAATCGCGGCCCCAACGCACTGCAATTCTTGGGGCCATGCCGCACGCGCGCCGCCCAGATCCGCCTCGCGCTGCTGCTCTACCAGCACCGAAACCAGCGGCCCGCCGCGAAGCTCGACGACCTGGTTCCAGACTTTCTGCCGGCCGTCCCGATCGATCCATTCAGCGAAAAGCCGTTCAACTATCGGTTGATCGACACGGAAGAATGGCTCGCTTGGCCCAAACAGGCGCCGCCCGGTTCTGAGGACTGGGGCGTTGAGGCCGACCGGTTTGGTGGCGCCGGTCCAATGGGAATAGGCTTGCCCGCGCCGATGGGAGGAGGACCGGTTCCTCCGGCGGGAGCAGCACCGCCGCCTCAACAGGAAAGCAAACCGGCGTCTGGCCGGTTTCGCCCAGTTGGCAAAAACGGGGAAGCCGCCACGCATCGGCGCGTCAAACCGGGTTATGGCGTGATCTGGAGCGTGGGGCCGGATGGCCAGGACGACGGCGGGCGAATCAACTCGGACACCACGTACATTTCCGCGAGCTATGGGAAGACGATGTCATCCCGCGGTTTGGACATCCTGTTTGTCGTGCCGCGCATCAAGTAGTTCGCGATAACTGCGCCTCGACGGACGCGACGATGTCCGCGACCGCGGCCATCGCGCCAATGCCGATGTCGCCGCATGCCAATTTCTTGCTCACCGGAGCGACGATGTGAAGGTTGTCACTCCGCTGATTGAGCAACGGGATCAATTCGTCCTGATCGAGGCTATTCGGCAACGACCCGCCGCCCAGAGCGTTCAGATGCCGGCGAGTTAACGGATGCTCCCACATCAACGTGTTCATCGCCGGCGCGAGCACAACCGGCCGTGATGGGTCCCACGCCCGCCACACGCAGGTCAAGCAATTGTCGCTCAACCCGTGAGCGAGTTTTGCCAGCGTGTTCGCGTCGAGCGGAGCGATCAGAAACAACTGGGCCCACCGTCGCAATTCGATGTGCAGCACGTCGTCGCCGCGGCGATAATGGATTCCCGGCCATTCGTCCTCGTCGAGTGTGACCACGGCGGGATTGCGGTCGCCGTCACGCGGTTCGATGGCGGCGGGGTCGAAGAAGTAGGTCGCGGCGCGGGTGGCGACGATCCGCACGGCGTGTCCGCGGCCCTTCAATTCCGCGAACAGTTCCGGCACTTTGACGGCCGCGACGGAGCCTGTTGCTCCCAGCAGGATGTTAGCCACGTTTTCGCTCCTGCACCCGCCGTTCGATCGCGTCGATGAGCTTGGCCGACAATTCCTCTCGCGCCACCCGATCGTAGCGGCCGAAGCGCGGGCCGATGAACGCGTAATGCGCCGCGCCATCGAGTGTGTTCGCGACCATCAAATCCGCGTCCGACTGAAGCCGCGACCGCTCCGCAATCTCCGTCAACTGCTCGTTGGAAACGTCCACTTCCAGTTTGAACTTGACCAGCACGCCGGGAAAGTTCCATTCGCGGCGAATCAGATCGACGAGTTTCGGCGCTTTGACCAGCCGCAACCACAGTTCGGACTCGTCGCTCTTGATCTTGCCCGCGGCGCGGTCGAGCAGGGCAGGGCGGGGATCTCCGTGCCAGCTGTAGTCGTGCTCGTCGAACGTCGTGTCGGGCCTTAGAGCAAAAATCCCGCTCGGGCGATAATCGCTGACCGCGGCACTGTGAACGATGCCGTCATATCCGCCCGAGGCAATGGAGTCGCGCATCGACCGCTGCAGATCGTCGAACGTCCGATAGGAAATGATCAGCCAGCGCGGATCGATCGGCGCCTTTTTGCCCAGGACTTCCGCTACAGCTTCGGGATGCGACGTAAGAAGGGTGACGGTATGGCCCAGACGAAACGCCTCCAGCGCGATGCGTGCGCCGGTGCGGCCAGTGAAACTGTTGGTAATGGCTCGCACCCGATCGATCGGCACGAGCGTTCCACCTGCGGTGACGAGTAGTTTCATGATCGACTCGCTTCGAGTTGCGGTTTGATCTCATTGTACGTCAATCTTCCGGCTTGCTCTTTCGCGGACAACGGATAAGATTTTGGCAGACCGGCGCCGGAGAGGTGGCTGAGTGGTCGAAAGCACCGGTTTGCTAAATCGGCGTACGGGTTACACCGTACCGCGGGTTCGAATCCCGCCCTCTCCGCTCCCGCTTTTTGGTCGTCCTCGTCTGCCCTTGCATCGATAAATATACCGGTGTATACTATATCGGTCGCTTTGACCGGGCACTTCTTGTGCGCGCATTTCTGGGGGTTCGATCATGTTCAAGTTAATTCAAGTCTTGCTGATCGCGGCTTGCGGCGGCGCGTTCGAGGCGAATGTAACAAATGTAACTATTTTATTTCGAGCTTCTAGCGCGCTGAACAACATTTGGTGCGGTAACGAGTTACGTGCACCTTGGCCGACGAATGGCCGGAGCGAAATGTTACATTTTGTTGCGCTGGGAGATGGGATTGCCGGTTGCATGATGCATCAGATCAGCAGGGTCGCTTCGGCGTTGAGGCCGGGGCCAAAGCCGAGGGCAACACACGGTCGCGGGGCGTTGCCGCGGCGGAGGCGGTCGAGAATGAACAGGACGGTGGGCGAGGACATGTTGCCGTACTCGGCGAAGACTTCACGCGAGGGTTTGGCGGCGTTGGCATCGAGGCCAAGCGATTCGACCACGGCGTCGAGGATGCGCGGCCCGCCCGGATGAATCGCCCACGAGGCCACGTCCTGCAAAGGCACGCCGCGGTCCGCCAGCCATTGCGTGAGCCACGGCCGCAAATGGGTGGCGATCAGGGCGGGGACTTGCTTGGACAAGGTCATGACGAAGCCGTGATCGCCGATGGTCCAAGACATGGCCTGTTCGCTGTCGGGAATCAGACACGAGCCGGACGCGGCGACCCGCCAGGCGGAAACGGCGGCAACGGAATCGGGCGCGCCGACCACGGCGGCGGCGCCGTCGGCGAACAGGGCGTTGGCGATGACTTTCTGCGGATCCCAGCCGTAATGGTAGTGGAGGCTGCAGAGTTCGACGGCGCAGACGAGGACGCGGGCGCGCGGATCGGCGTCGAGGAAAGCCTTGGCCACCCGCAGGCCGTTCAACGCGCCGTGGCAACCCATGTAACCCACGTGGGTCCGCTGGGTGGATTGCGACAGCCTCAAGTCCTTGATGATGGCCACGTCGACGCCCGGAGCGTGAAACCCGGTGCAGGAGACGGTGATCAGATGGGTGATTTCTTCGGGAGCGAGCTGGGATTGCCGCAGCGCCAGCCGGGAAGCCGCGACGGCGAGAGCGGGCGATTCAGCGCGGTAGACTTCGAGGCGCTGTCCGGTGGTTGGGCCGCGGTCGTCGGCGCGGTCTCGGGGCAGAAAGACCGACTGCGACGATCGCGTTTCGTCCAGAATGTCGCGCAAGACGGCGCGCCCAAGACACATGTGCCGCTTGTCGATTCCGCTATTGCCATAGATGTGGGGCAACCATGCTGCATGTTCGGAGTCGTGGCAGCAAACCCAGCGAGCGATTTGCTGTCCTTCCTGCTGCGTGACGGAATCGGCCGGCACGGCGGTGCCGATTCCCATGATGGCCAACGTCATGATGATCCTTATCAAGTGTCGGGCGAAACGTTCGATCAATCGGCCCGGACCACGCGGCGAGCCTTCCCACTCATACGAGCGCCCCATGTCAGCAGCCCAGGAAAGCAACGCAGCAACGGCAGAATCGCGGCCACGGCATCCTTCCTCATGGCCCAATGCGCGATCATGGACGACGCTTTTATCCGCGGCGCAAAGCAACGCCGCCAGTCCGCCGAATACGCCGCGTTGACCCGGTCGAGTTGCCGCACGTCGCCGCCATGCTCTTTCCATTGGCGAAGCCGTTCGACCAGCAACCACGAACTTTGCATGGCCATGCTGATGCCTTCGGCGACGGCGGGATGGGCCTCACCGGCAGCATTACCGACTCGAAACAGTCCGCCGCATTCGCGGACGCGAATCCCGGGTCGAATCGGCCCCGCCGCCAGCCACGGCCCTTGGCGGACGGCCGCACGCAGCGATTCCCGCACGCCGCGACATGATTCGATGATATGTGCCAGCACGGCTTCGCCGGCGTCGCCGCCGCGGCGCGCGTGGAGCAGGCTTAGCCAATCGCGGCGGATGCAACAGGACAAACTCACGCGGCCGCCGTCGCAATGAACCATGCCGCCGTAGCCGCCCGGAAACGCGAGCAACGGCATTAAGCCCGAAGGCAAGTCGGAGTTAACAAAATGAGCTTTGAATCCCAAAAGATCGTTTGGCCGCGGTCGGCGTCGAACCGGCTGAGTCGGGAGTGTTCCGGCGTCCCACGAGCCGTGCGCCGCGATGACGACGTTCGATCGGATCGCGAAACCGGCGCGATTGGTTCTCGATATCGCTCGCACACAAAAGCGATCGCGTTCACGCGAGAGGTCTGTGACCGAGCACGGCTGCAACACTTCGGCGCCAGCGCGAACCGCTGCATCCAGCAGCAGGGTATCGAGCCGTTCGCGGCCAAGAGCCTGGCCCCAACACGGTCCATCCGGCTTTGGCAACCCAGCGTGCAACGTCGCCCGCCCCGCGAACAGGCCGACTCGGGCAACTTCTGGCCCAGCGTTGGCTCGAAACTCGTGGCCGACACCGGCGTGATCCAGCAGCGGCAAGGTCGTGGCGGAAATGTATTCGCCGCAAACTTTGGGGCGCGGAAAGGATTTCTTTTCCAAGAGAGCGACGGACACGCCCGCTCGAGCGAGAAGAAGTGCGGCGGTTGCGCCGGCGGGGCCGCCGCCGAGGATCACCGCTTCAGGATTGGCCATCATGCGGTTGATTCTCGAGTGTGGGTTTGTGCCATGTCAACAGCCAACGAAAAGGCCAACGCGGCGTCACCGTGGCCCCGCCAAGTCCGGCTTGCCGGGCCAGTTCGAGCGCTTCCAAACGTGTGAATGCTCCAGCAACGGAGAGTGGACCATCGTGATGAACTACATGCGACATCGAGAGCAAACGGGTTCCTGCCCAAGCGAGCCACCAGCCTCCAAGACTGCGGCGCAGGTCGTTTACCAGGATGAGACGGCGTGCCGAAGCCGCCATGTGCCGCAGTACGACAACGGCTTCATCGCCGTCGAGGTGATGCAGAAACAAGGAGCTAGCAACGACGTCGTACTGTTCCGGCAGGGGACCGCGCAATGCGTCCCATTGAAAGAAGCGAATGTTCGCGCCGTGCCGGTTTGCTCGTTCTCGCGCATGAGCGAGGGCATGTTCGCTGCGATCACAAGCGTCGATCTGGAGATTCACTCCGGTTCGGCGGGCGCGATGCCAAAGAGAGATGGGGATGTCTCCCGCCCCAGTTGCCAGATCCAAGACACACAGAGGGCGTCCTTGATGAATCCGAGTGGCCAGAGCCCGAATGGGCTGCCAAAGTATGGCGCTGCTGGCACTAATGCGATTGATCCGTTCAAGCCCCCGCATCGCCTGGCCGTGCAACCTGGGATCGATATCCGGCCGGTCCATGATTTCCGGTTCCCGGCGGCGAACGTCGACTCCCCAGCGCATGCTCGTCGGTCTCCGGGGAACAGGATGGTCTGTACTCAATTAAACGGTTCTTGGAGCGATCGGACAAGGCGATGCGCGGCCTTGGCAGAGGGGCCGCTACCCAAATGGGCCGCCGGGGTTGTTGCCATATTGCCAATATGGGGTACCGCTCTCCGCCCATATGGAATGCATGTGGCAGTTAAGGTAAATTTACGCATCGAAATCGCCGGCCATAAGCGTCCACGAACAAGAGCCATTGAAAGGGCCGTGCTCGAAATCATCCGCCGCGAGCGTCTGGAGGAATCCTTCAGCCCGATGCGGCGATTGCTGGGTGACGATCTGGAGGTGCTGCACTTCCGGACCGTGGAAGCGATCGCCGTGCGGGGTGCGGCAGACGCTTGGGTGCGAAAACTGCGAAAGGAAATTCGCGTCGCCATGACCCTGGCGAACCGCGGTCGTTGCGACGTTTCCGTTCGCGCCGACTACCTGCGCGGTAAATCAGCTCGCGGCACACGCGATCGCCCAGGACGTTAGGATAATCATCCTTCCTGATTGATCAAGTCGATCATTTGCCGGAGGCGCCCGAGGCTGCGGCGATCGAACCAAAAGCGAAGACGCGGCAAGTGAAGCAACCCCGGTTCATTATCCTCGGCCGGGAGTGCATCGGTCTGATCGATGATGCCGCGCTCGACGATATCGGCGAAGCCGGTCCGCAAACGGGCGAGCAGTTTCTCATCGACCCGGTGATTCAGCCGCAACACCAATTCTCCCTTCACGTACCGCATACTGTGATAGACGCGGTAAAAGTTGATCACTTCGGCCGCTGCTTCATCTACCGATTCCGTCACCTTATATAAGTGCACATCCGCGAGAGAAATAAGCCCGCGGTTAAGAAGGCAGTTGTGAATGAACTGGTTCCATTGTTTCCAATAGTCGCCGCCGGGCTCATCCACCATGACGATCGGAAATAGGTGCGATTTTCCGGTTTGGACGAGGGTCAACACTTCGAACCCCTCGTCGTGAGTGCCGAATCCTCCGGGAAACAACGCGATCCCTTCGCATTCTTTCACGAACAGCAATTTGCGAGTAAAGAAGTATTTCAAGTGCATTAATTTGGGATCACCGCTGACGACGGAGTTGGATTCCTGCTCGAACGGCAGCAAAATGTTGATTCCGATGCTCATGTCGCGGCCGGCCCCGACGTGGCCGGCTTCCATGATGCCGTGTGCCGCACCGGTAATGACCATGAAGCCCGCCTCCGCCATCTTGCGGCCAAACTCAACGGCTTGTTTGTACGACGGGTGGTCCGGCTTCGTGCGGGCCGAGCCAAACACGGTGACCTTTTTGTGATTGCGATAGGCGGAAAAGACTTTGAAGCAATAACGGAGTTCCTTGAGTGCGGTGCTCAACAATTTCACGTCGGCGCGACTGGCATGATCGCGAACGAGCTTGTCGGCCGTCTCGCGGATTTGCTGAACCAACTCTTCAATGCCGACAGGTTGTTGTCCTTCATCGAAATGGGCGTCGTTATCGTGAATGGGAACAAAAGAGCCGTGCCCACCATTCTTGCCGCGCGCTTCCATGAAGTGACCTCTCGTGATCGGGCCGAAACCAGTGAAGTCTAGCCTACGCCCGACGCTTCGAACCTCTCACGAATGTCCCTACGATTCCCAATAGACTGAGCGCCGCGCATCCCGCCGCGAACCAGTCGCCGATTTGAGCGTACCAACTCGTTCGAGCATCAATCGGCACGGTCGCCGTGAAGGCCGCCGCCATTTTCTTCGATTCCGCCCACGTTGCTGCAGGCAGCGCCACAATTCGGCCGTTGCCATCAATGACGGCCGAGATGCCCATGTTCACCGCTCGGGCCACCGCCCGGCGCGTCTCGACCGCTCGGAAACGACAAACCGCCAGATGCTGTTCATGCTCCTCCGTGCCATCGAACCAGCCATCGTTGGAGATGTTCACCAAGAAATCGACGGGCCGCTCATCCTCCACCTGCCGCGCATATCGTCGCGCCAGCGGCGAAATCGAATCCTCGTAGCAGATCAGGACGCCGAAGCGGAATTCGCCGCGGCTGGTTGGCAACCGGAATCGTGTCCAACGTTTGCCCTCGCTCAGGCTGTAATCGTGGTCGTAAGGCGTAAACGTGCTCATCCAGGGCAGCGTTTCGACGAGCGGCACGTATTCGCCAAACAGCACGCGGTGTACCTTGTCGTAGCGGCCCAGTTCGTTGCCGTTCTGTTGCACCAAGAGTGCCGAATTGAAACGATCTTTGCGGCCGTCCGCCCCGAACTCGCATGTGTTCAAGCCGAGAAGAATATGCGCCTTGCTGTATCCCGCCACGCGCTTGGCTATGCCGCTCGATTCATCTCGGTCCTTAGTGAAGTAGGTCGGCAGGTATCCCGCCGGCGTGCCCGGCTCCGCTTCAAACCAATCCCAAGGAAACGTCGTCTCCGGCCAAACAACCAGGTCCGGGTTTTGGTTCTCTCTCAGGATAACGCCGGTCAAATCCTGCGTCTGACGGCAGATCTCATCCACCGCCGACGCACCTTCCGCACCTTCATCATGTTTGGAGTTCTTCACTTCCTGCGCGACATTGGTTTGTAACAGGGCCAGCCGCGGTCCCTCGCTAAAATCGGCGTCTTGGCTCAGTCGCCAGAACCCGTACCCGACGCATCCCCAGAACAACAGGACAACGGCGGCCGCTTGAATCGCCAATGATTTGCGGCTGAATGAAATCGGAAATCGCCATGTCGCTTTCAGAGGTAATAGCCCGGCCAGCAGTTCAAAGACAAGTCCGTTCACCGCCAAGACCACAAAGCTCACCGCATATACTCCGCCGAGATCCGCAATTTGGATCATCGGCAGGTAGCCATGTTGAGTCAAACCGACGAAGTACCACGGGAAGCCGGTGAGAAAATGCGCTCGCAG
>JBGQCZ010000061.1:0-12773 GCA_041495645.1 Gemmataceae bacterium
CGTGCGGCGAACATCCCTTACCCTCAAGATTTTGAAACGAATGAATAATTGCGCGACGAACCACCACTTCGGTACACGAACATCAAGGCTGCGGAGCCGGGCGTGGAATGGCGGCGCCGGCGGCAAATCCGCCGGCTGTCACTCGTTCCAGTTCGGTCAGGGCGATGGCATGCTTGTAACGGGCTTCGTTCAAAAACGCCTGGGTCTGGGCCCCCAAGGCCAAGATTTCCAGAACGTCCCGATAGCTTTGAATCACTCCGGATTCCAGAGCGCTTAGGGCTCGTTTGGCAAGAGCTTCCGTTTCAGTCGAGGACTTCTTGTAATGCCCGATCTTCGCAATCGCCTCTTCCCACTTCAGGTACGCATCTTCCGCTTCCAACGCGACGAGGTTGACGGCCTTGTCCACGACCGCGTCGGCCCGCTGGCTCAATTCGCAGGCTCGTTGCATGCGGGTTTCACGCGGGCCGACAAACATCGTCGGAAAATCCAGCCCGATCGCGCCGGGTTTGTAGTCGTCGCCGAAGGAGCCGGTCGGAATGGGCTTGGCATGCATGTCTCCGCCGGCGGCCGCACTCGGTCGTTTGACGAAGCGGCTCGCGCCCTGGGCTTGCACTTCGAGCCGAGTAATGCACGCCGCACTTTGCGCCTGGCTCACTTCTCCGCGCATCGACATGGCCATGTCGATGATTTGCCGCTTGTCGATGCCCAATAGCGGCTCGGGAAGAGATCCTTCCGGCACCTCAAACGCGAAATCTCGCCCGACGCCCATCGCTTCACGCAACGCGGCCGTGGCCTGCTGCAACCCCCGTTTCGTTTCTTCCACTCGCGATTCGACCTGGCTCAGAAGCGCTTTTGCCTTCCCGACGGAAAGCGGATTCAAGTCAGCCGGCGCGCCTTCTTTTCCAAGAAGAGTTTCGCCGTTGGCTGCGGCAGCCCGCAGGCGAAGGACGATCTGATCGGCCACTTTTTTCTGGTCCCGAGCATACAAAACCCCGAAGTACAGGCGGGCCACGGAGCAATCCACGTCCTTCTCGGCCTGGGCGAGGTTGGCTGCCGCCGCGGAAATGCCGAGGGCGGATTGTTGCTTGCGGATCGGCAGATCCTTCGCCAGCCGGCTGCCGAAGCGAATTTCGTTCAGGCCCCGCTGAGCGGTTTGCGAAGCACTGAGGCTGGCTTGCGCGGCGCGAATCGAGGGCTGATTCTCGCGGCCCAGGCGTAGGCAATCTTGCAGCGACAACGCCGGTGCTTGAACAGGCGAGACCGCGGTCGGCGGTTGTTGGGCGATGGCAATAACCGGAGAACCCAGCAAAATGGGGAGCCCCGCGGCCAATGCGCTTCTGATGAGTTTGGGTATTTGCAAGCGTCGAACTTGGTGCGGAGCCATGATGAATCCCGGACCCTGATCAGGGCAGCCGCGCGAACAGATGTACTGGCCGGCTGCGGATTCTATCGGAAGCCTACACCGGTCTTCTAAAGCTGTAAGCGTATAATTGCCTTGATTCCACGGAACTCGTTGCGAGCCTGGATATTTGCGACGGTTGTAGCGAGACGGTAGGATTTTGCACTCGCCGGGTGAGGATTGGGAGAGCCGAGGGCCACGCGATGCCGATGAATTCGACGCCCGCCGTTGAACGCGCCTTGGTTGCTGCGGGTGAGTGGTCCATCCGGCTTGGCCATGCCACGATCAATTCGCTGCATCTTCTGCTAGCACTGCTCGACGACGAAGAAGGTCGGGCGAGTGAGTTGGTTTCGCAAGCGGGACTTCCCATACAACTTGCGCGTGAACGGCTTGCTGGCGTTGATCCTGCAAGCGCCGGTAACGCTCCGGACGCGATTTTGGCTTCCGCCCGAATCGTGGGCGGCGAGATCGGCGGGGACGATCATTGCCGGAGCGAGCACGTCTTGTTGGCAATTCTCGAAAAAGAGGCGGCGATTCGCACCTGCCTTGAAGGAGCCGGTCTGCGCATCGCCGAAATCGGCAATGCGATTCGCTCGTCAATCGGCCCGCCGCTGACCCTCGATGAGCCGCTCGAATTGGACGATTCCGGCGAACGAATCGACGCGTCCCGAATCCTCGACGCGTCCGCCAATCGAGCGCGCGAAGCGCTTCGCGTCGTGGAGGACTATTGCCGATTTACGTTGAACGACGCCCTGCTCTGCCGCGAATCCAAGGAAATGCGGCATGCACTGACAGAATCCTTGCGACAAATTGTGCACTTGCCGCTATTGCCGTCGCGCGACACTCCCGGCGACGTCGGCACGTTGGTAAGCACCGCGGGCGAATTGCGACGCGATTCGGCGCTCAGCGTTGCCCAAACAAATCTCAAACGGCTGCAGGAAGCGCTTCGTAGCCTGGAAGAGTTTGGCAAGCTCGTTGGCCCGGAGCTTGGACCGGCGATGGAGCGGCTGCGCTATCGGGCCTACACCCTGGAAAAAGCAATTGTTTCCCTTGCCTCGGCTCAGGAGCGCCTGGCGAGCGCTCGGCTGTATCTTCTGGTGACTGGATCGGCGTGTGCCACGTCGCTGGAATTCCTGGTTGAAGAAGCCGTGGCGGGCGGAGTGGCCATGATTCAACTCCGGGAAAAGCACTTGTCCGACCGCGAGTTTTTGGCGCAGGCATACCGAGTGCGGAAAATCGTTTACCGGGCAGGAGCATTGTTCCTCGTCAACGACCGGCCGGATATCGCCCGGTTGGTTGGGGCGGACGGAGTTCATCTTGGGCAAGAAGACATGCCAATCGGCGCGGCGCGGCGCATCGTTGGTTCCAAATCGCTGATTGGTGTCAGCACGCATTCCATCGATCAAGTCCGCCGGGCCGTTCTCGATGGAGCGAGTTACATCGGCATCGGCCCGGTGTTTCCCTCGACGACAAAAGAATTCGCGGAGTTTCCCGGCCTCGATTTCGTCCGGCAGGCGACTGGAGAAACAACATTGCCCGCGTTTGCCCTGGGTGGGATTACTCACGACAACGTAAGTGATGTCTGTTCGGCCGGTGCAACGAGAATTGCAGTAAGTTCCATCATTTGCTCGGCGGATGAGCCGCGCGCAGCGGCCGAGTCGTTGCGGCGAATACTCTGACGGCCGCGTTTTCAGGTAGCGAAACTCGCCAGAGTTCCGGAGTAACCGGAATTCTGGCGAATTCCGCTACCCGAGGATTGGCAACTCATTTAAGTCGTTTCAAGTCGCTCTGTCGTTTCGAGTCGCTAATGCCGGCGATTTGGGCCCCAAAATCGCGTTTCTCTTCGTTAATAAAGTACGTGCTGCACGCCGCGTCGATTAAATCCGGCGAAAACGTGACTCGCTCCATGTTGTATTTGGCGATGCTGATGATCTGATCGAGGATGTCGCGCGGTTGGCACATTCGCAGCGGACGGTTGAACGGCCGAATCCACGTCTCCAGCACGTAATCGACGCCGCGTTCGTCGCACTCCAGGTTCTTATTCCGCGTGACCATCTGCCAGATCAGCCGCCATTGCTGTTCGGTGGGATCACCGATCTGGATTTTGAATTTGATGCGACGCATAAAGGCCTCGTCGGCCAGTTGCGACGGGTCCAGGTTGGTCGAGAAGATCAGCAGTTCGTCGAACGGAACCTCGATCTTGTTGCCCGTCGCCGTGGTTAGGTAATCGTAGCGTTTCTCCAGCGGCACAATCCAGCGATTGAGCAGATCCATGGGCCGGACTTGCTGGCGGCCGAAATCGTCGATCATGAAAATGCCGTTGTTGGCCTTCATTTGCAAAGGCGATTCGTAGTACTTGCCGATGCTGTTGTACTTCAGGTCGAGCATGCCCAGCGTCAGTTCGCCGCCGACCACGATGGTGGGCCGGCGAATCTTGACGTAGCGCTCGTCGAAGCGCGTGCCCTTCTTCATGATGCTGTCCGCGGCTTGCTCGCCGGCATCCTCGACGACAAGTTGATGAACCACCGGATCGAACAGCTTGATGATCTGCCCGCCGACCTCGAGCGCGAAGGGAATGAAAATATCGTCGCCCATGAGCCGCGTGACGCGTTCGGCGATGCTGGTTTTGCCGTTTCCCGGCGGGCCAAACAGGAAGACGGACGCGGCGGAGTTGATGGCCGGGCCGATTTCGTTGAACACCGCGGGCGTGAGAATCATGTCTCGGAAAGCCGCTTCGATATTGCGTCGAGTGACAACGAAATTCTTAATGGTTTGAGCTGCCACGGATTCCACGTAGTCGTCGAAGGGCACGGGGGCCGGGCCGAGATACGAGGTTTTATTCATCGCCTCTTCGACGGCCGCCGAGCCCTTCGGAGGCTTGATTTCGTACTCGTAGCCGGCGTCGCCGGCGCCCCCCTTCTGCCCGCTGATATCGATCAATCCCTGCTTGCGCATGGCCGGCAACACCGGCGCCAGAACCGAATACGCTAGCCGCAGCTCGTTCGCCAGATCGCCGCCCGTGATGCGGCCGCGCTGATAAATCGTCCGCATGATGAGGTCGAACAGAAACGTGATGTTCAACCCTGTGTCGTTGATCGAGTGCGGCTGTTGCGGGACGTACGTGCTGATTTTCGGTCCGCCCGCGCCTTCGTCTTCCGGCGGTGCGTCGCCCAGCAGCACCACGCCTTCCAACCCGCCGGTTTGCATGGCGTCAGCCATCAGGGCGTCGTATTGGGACTTGTGCAGCAGCAGGTGCCGTATCGCGTCCTTATCGGTGCGCCGTTCCGCGTCCGCGAGGCATTCCAGCAAGGCCGGAACAATCACATACTTCACGCCGTCGACATACATGTGATGCAGATATTGCCCGGGCCGCACGTAGCAGTCCGGAGTGTGATCCGTGACCTGCAACATTTGTTGATGGTATTCGGGCGAAAGAATGAATCGCATGACTTCTCACTAAAGTACGCCGAACTTAACTCGTTCAAAACCTATGCATGCTCGGCAGGCGCGATCAAGGCCTGGAGGTCCTCGTCGTTCAGTTCGCGAATGAAATTGCAGCCAACCAGCCATTGGCGTTCGCCGGAGTCGGTCTTGTAGACCGCACACGCCAATATCGTTACCACCGTCTGCCCAGCGCCGTTCTTCAACTCCAGATCAAGCAGCGTGGCGGGATCGAACTCTTCGGAGACCAGCAAGGCAACTCCGGTTGGCGAAATATTGTGGATGCCCGCCGGCCGCGGCTCTTCTTCCCTACGAACGATCCGGTAGGTCGCTGTCCCTTCGATGGGAACGCGGTCCCAAACTCGTTGGTCGCGCCCGGAGGCCTTGATTTTGCGTGCTCCCAAAGCCCCAAGATCGCCGTCGCTCAACTCGGTCGAAAAGCTGCAGCCGAGCGAGTAAACACCACCACCCACCGGTTTCGCATGGACTACGCAAGCAAGTACGGCTGTATGAGGATTGCAATTAGTCGGCGGCAGGTCGACGCGGATCATTGTGCCCGCATCGACCGGCAAGTCGACGAGCAGACGAATTCCGCCGCGCGAAACGTCTTCGATCTTGGCGGTAAGCGAAATCGGCTTGTCACCTTCGCAATAGATGGTGGTTTCGCGATACGACGAATATCGTTCCCACGCCCGGCGATCGTCGGTCACCGCTTGGCGACCACGCTTCAGGCGCTGAATCAACGAACGTGTACGTTCCCACATGATGGCCACCGACGATGGAAGGGCGACTTCCATGCAAGTCGTCTGTCGCCCGAGATTTCAACTGCGCTACAGTGAACAGTCTAACTCGCGGATTTGCTCGATGCGCGCGAAAATATGCGTTAGAGTCCGTTCGGGTAATTTGATCCGCCAATACGACCGAAGCGGACATTCAAACGCGGGGTTGGCGCCCTGCCTCATTTTTGCTCTGGTCTTGACTTGGCCGGGATGGGCTTCTCGTCCTTTTCGGCCTTTATTGCTGGTGTCAGTGCATACTCGAGAACAGCGTTGACCGCAATCATGTTCGCCAGCATTCGCACGGCCGGATCGCCGTACTCGGACCGCTCCGCCGCGGCCCGATTCGCATCGGGATCGATGGTCACTGCTTGGGAGCCATTCGCCCCGGATTGGAATGCGTCGTCAAGCCAATCGGGCTTCTGTTCGGGCGCTCCCGAGGATAACGCTACCAACTCCGCCGGATCGGGTGTCGGCGGAATCAATATGGTGGCATTCGCCGGCAAAGCCATCCGATGCACTTCATCCCACGAAAGAAAAGTGTCGCCTGACATGATCCACTTCCTCCAAGCATGGCCACAGTCTTATTATCGCATCATTTGCCCGCAAAGGAAGCGAGAATTATCTCACCCGACCATTTACGCGATCAAATCTCGCCCGACGGGGAATTGCTCGTATTGTCGCGAATCCACAATCTCCTTCAAATGAGTCGCGACTCGCCAGACTTCGTGAAATGTGTTGTACAGCGGGATCGGCGCTAACCGAATCACATTCGGCATCCGGAAATCGGGAACCACGCCTCGAGCCTTGAGGCCCTTGCAGATTCGCGCCGCCTCGGCGTGTTCGACAGCGACGTGCCCGCCCCGCCGCTCCGCTTCACGCGGATTCCCGACCACATAACCACGATCCGCAAGCGAGTCGACTAACGACATCAGAAACTCGGTCATGCACAGTGATTTCTCGCGAATTCGTTCGATGCCGGCCTCTTGAAACATTTGCAGCGATGCTCGCAACGGCGCGGCGCTTAGTTGCGGATTGCTGCTGATTTGCCAGGCGCTCGCATCGGCGGCCGGACGAAATTCATGTGCCATGTCGAATTGTGTTTGCTTGTCATTTCCCCACCACCCCGCCAATCCCGGCAAACTACCGTGATGCCGGCGATTCACGTAAAGACCCGCCACGCTGCCCGGCCCGGCGTTCAGATACTTGTAACTCGACCACATCGCAAAGTCGACGCCCGCTTCGCTCAACCGATGCGGCACTATGCCCACCGAATGCGAACAATCGAAACCAATCACGATGCCGCGCTCGCGGGCCGCCGCCGAAAGCCGCGGAATGTCGAGCAACTGGCCGCTTCGATAAAGCACGCTCGGCATTAGAATTTGGGCCGCGTCCGGCCTCATAGCCGCGATTACGTCGTCTTCCAAAATCGTCCTGCCGTCGCGGCTTGGCACTCGAACCAATTCAACGTCGGAGTTCCCGCCATGCAGCCGAATTTGCGCTTGCAAGGCATAAATGTCGGTCGGAAAGTCCAATTCCGTCGCGATGATCTTGCGCTTTGCGCCCGACGGCTTGTAAAACGTGGCGACCAGTTTATGCAAGTTGACCGTCGTGGTCCCGGTGGCAATCACTTCATCCGAGTGGGCGCCAACCAGCGGCGCCATCATCGCGCCGAGATCCTCACCCATGAAATACCACGAGTCCGGCCGTGGCTGCGAATACCCGCCGATCGCTTGCGTTTTCCACTGCTCCAACACACGCAACACCGCCATCTCCGCATCGACGGAAAGCAGTCCGAGCGAATTGCCGTCCATGTAGATCGTGCCGGGCTGGATGTGAAACCGCGAGCGAAAATGAGCGAGCGGATCGCTCCGGTCGAGTTCAACGGCCCGCTTTTCTGAACCGGAAAACAGCACGCTGGAACCCCGTGACAGTACATTTTGACCAACGAGCACGTCACAAATCGCCCGTACCTCGATTTTGTGTGCACTTACGTAAATATCTTGTGCCCAAACACTTGTGACAATTGGATCAGCGCGCGGCACGAAAAATGCGCGCCGAATGATCGAGATCGCAATCCAAGATGTGTCATGTTGATGATGCCTTCAGTTCATAGATTTCGCGGTTCAATAGCGGCGGAAGCAGCTCGCGGGGGAGCAGCAGCGTTCGCACCGTCCAGAACTCGCTGAAGATTCGGTACTGGGTGGTGACGTCGAGGTACGACACCCCCGCCGAACCGCCGGTGCCGAAGCGGCGGCCGATCATCCGTTCGACCATGCGTGCGTGCCGCGTTCGCCATAGCACCAATTGTTCTTCCATCTCGACGACGGTCTCAATCAGGACATACGGCCAGGAAAGCAGCGGCAGATCGCGGTAGGATTCGATGAAGAGCAGACCGGCTCGAGCGCGCAACGTGGAGTAATCGGATTCGGGCATGTCCGTGAATTGCTGGAACTCGTCGACCAGGCGAGCATCGTACGCGGTCAGGGCGGTCCGATACTGATCGAGAAACAAACGCACACTTTTTCGATCGTTTTCGCCGGCTGGCAGAGAACCCTGAATTGGAGTCCGTGAGAGCCAAATCAACAGGGCATCGCGCAGGGACGCTTCCGCTCTCGCCCGCTTCAACGCATCGATGATGGTCTGGCCCTGGGGAGAATCCTGGGCCGCGCGTTCGATCTCGGCGATCGGGTCGAACGGCCGCACCTTCGGCGACAGTCCCAGCAGCAGTTCCATCTGCCGCATCTGATACGATTGAAACCCGCTCGACTCGCCGAGCTTTTTGCGGAAGGCCAAGAAATCTTGAGGAGTGAGCGTTTCCAAGACACCAAACGAATCGATGCCGAGCCTCAGAATCTCAGTTACACGGCGCAAATGGCGAACGACGTGCGGAATGTGTTTCTCCGGCACCCACTCGGCGACCATGCGGTCGCGGGCCAATCGTAATTCGCGCAGCACCAGCTTCAACCACAATTCGAAGACCTGATGCACGACAATGAAATGCAACTCATCTTCCGAAAGGCGCGAATCGTCCTCCTCCATTCCGTTCTGAAGTTTCAGCAGCGGAACGAGCCGGAGGTAGTCCCAATAGGTCGCAGATTGGTCGGTCATGGCTTTACGATGATCTTTCCCGCCAGCGTGCCGGATTTTTGCTGGGTGTTTTCTTCCTGCAATTTGTGGGCAGCGGCGGCTTCCGCGAGCGGGAAGGTTTTGCCGATGAGCACGCGCAGTTTCTTCACCGCTAGCCAGGTGTTGATGTCGGCGGCGCATTGGCGTTGCTCTTCGGGCGTGGCCTTAAACATGACGAAGCCGAACAGGGCCAAGTCCTTGGTGTAAAAGGCGCCGTTCGGGAATGCGGGCCGCGCTTGCCGGCCGGCCATGACCACGATCCGCCCACGAAATGCCATCAAATCAAGAGTCCGGTCGAAATCCGACGGCGGGAGAGTCTCAAACCAAACGTTGACCCCCTGCCCTTTGGTGAATTCCTTCACGACCGCGGCGACGTCTTCGGTTTTGTAATTCACGGCGCGGTCCGCACCGAGCTCGAGACACATCGCCGCCTTCTCCGCCGACCCGACCGTCGCGATGGCGCGCGCGCCGGCTGCCTTCGCCATCTGCACCACCATGGAACCGACTCCGCCGGTCCCGCCATTCACGAACACCGTTTCGCCGGCCTTGAGCGATGCACAGCGAAATAACCCAAGGTGAGCCGTAATCGCCACGAGCGCTGCGCCCGCCGCGTCTTCGTCGCGGACCACAGCTGGCGTTGGATAAAGCCAATCCTCGGCCACTGCGGCAAATTCCGCGAACGTGCCCTGTCTTCCCAGCAAGCCCTGGTTGCTTCCCCACACACGGTCGCCGACTTTGAATCGTTTCACGTTCGGTCCGAGCGTAACGACTGTTCCCGCCAAGTCGCAACCGGGAATCGTCGGCGTCGGCCGCAACATGCTTACCGCGCCCGACCGGATGTAGGTGTCGATCGGGTTCACCGACGTGGCGGCGACTTTGACCAGTACTTCCCCTGATTTTGGAGATGGCGTGAGCACGTCGCCGTTGCGAATTACTTCGGGTGGACCGGGAGTTTCGTAGAATGCGGCTTTCATGACTGTTTGGGCTCCGACGGTTGCGGAATGAATGGCCGTTACGGGTAGAATAAGAGAGAAGCCCCGACGCGGCATGCCCGGATCGCGGTTGTATCTGGTTGTGGCGCGGCTAGACTACCGTGGCAGGCGTTCCTCTCCCAAAGTCTTCGCTTGCGAGTGATTCATGAAAGATGGAAACACGCTGATCGAATATGGCGCTGCCATCGACGCCCAGACGATGGTCACGCCGCCGGACGTGACCGAACTCGAACTCGAACCCGGCCACGGTATAGGCGACGATGGCTACATTCAGCGGCGAAAGTCCCTGTTCGCGCTGTGCCGCAGACACCGCCTCGAACGCCTCGGCCCGCCGCTTATTGAATACACTCCCGAAGAAACGCGGATCTGGCGCGAAGTCAGCCCCAAACTGCACGAGTTGCACGATCAGTTCGCTTGTGAAATCTACCTGAAGGCAAAGCGCGATCTGGCGATCAACGAGACCGAGATTCCGCAATTGCGGCACCTGAGCGAGCGCGTGCAGCGCGAAACCAACATGCACCTCGTGCCCGCCGAGGGTGCCCTGCCCTACCGCACCTTCTACGAATACATCGCCCAACGCGGGTTCCCGGTTACGCAATTCATCCGCCACGGCTCGCACCCGGAATTCACGCCCGAGCCCGACATGATCCACGACTGCCTCGGCCACGTCCCGCCGCTCATGAACCAGGACTACGCCGAGTTGCTCGCGCTGGTCGGCAAGGCCGTCGCCACGACGACCAAGGGCGAACATGTGTTGGCGCTCAAGCGCTTTAGTTGGTTTAGCATTGAATTCGGTTTGATCGAGGAGGCGGGTGAGACGAAGGTGTTCGGGGCCGGGATACTGTCGTCAACCGGCGAAATTCCGTATTCGTTGCAATCGCCCGAAGTAATGCGCGAGAAGTTTGTCACTGATGTTGTGATCAACACGGATTACGACCCGTCGCGGATGCAAGATCACTTGTTTATCGCGCCGTCGTTCCCGTTTTTGCGCAGGGAGTTGGAGGGACTGGTGCGGCGGTTCGGGATACCGGTTTTGTGACCTCACGAAGAGAATCAACCACAAAGACACCAAGGCACAAAGAAGAAACACTCAACTGGACACTTGATAAGTAGCATTTTCTTTGTGACTTCGTGTCTTTGTGGTTTCATGAATTAGGGTGACGTCGTGTCCAGTTCTGACATAGCTCTCCGCCGCGTCGATCATGTGCGTTTCTTTGTCGGGAACGCGCGGCAGTCGGCGTATTTTTATCGCAATGCTTTCGGCTTTGATGTCGTCGCGTATGCCGGTCTCGAAACGCGGATGCGGCACGAGGCGGGGTATGTTCTGAGGCAAGGACAAATCACATTTGTCGTCGCGTCGCCGCTAAGCTCGCGACATTACGAGAGCCAGCGGTTGATCCTGCACGGCGATGGCGTGCAGGACATTGCCCTTGAGGTGGACGACGTCAAAGAGGCCTACAACGAAGCGGTGCGCCGGGGAGCGGTCGGCGTGGTCGGGCCGACCTGCCTCGAAGATCAACACGGCGCGTACGAATTCGCCACGATCCGGGCCTACGGCGACACCACGCACAGTTTCGTCAATCGCGATCGCTATCGCGGAGTGTTCGCACCGGGTTACGAACCGCTCGATCCGGAACGTTACAGCGCCTCCACGTTTCACCCCGTCGGGCTGGCCGCGATCGATCATATCGTCGGCAATGTCGAAGAAGGCAAAATGAACGAATGGGTGAAGTTCTACGAAGACGTGCTCGGCTTCAAACAACTCATTCACTTCGACGACAAGGACATCAGCACCGAATACTCCGCCCTGATGTCGAAGGTCGTGCAAAACGGCACCGGCCGGATCAAGTTCCCGCTCAATGAACCCGCCAAAGGCCGCCGCCGCTCGCAGATCGACGAGTATCTCGAATTTTACAGCGGGCCGGGCGTGCAACACATCGCCATGGCGACCGGCGACATTGTAGAAACGGTCCGAGCCATGCGCCGCAACGACGTGTCCTTCCTGCGCGTGCCGCACGCCTATTATGAATTGCTCCCGGAACGGGTGGGCGTCATCAAGGAAGATATCCGCGACTTGGAGGAACTCGGCATCCTCGTGGACCGCGACGACGAAGGCTACATGCTGCAAATCTTCACCAAGCCGGTGGAAGACCGCCCGACGCTGTTCTTCGAAGTGATCCAACGCCGCGGGTCGAAAAGCTTTGGCAAGGGAAACTTCAAGGCGCTGTTCGAATCGATTGAGCGAGAACAAGCATTGCGCGGAACTTTGTGAGAGGAATTCAGATGAGTATTGCCACACCGACACGGTTAATGACGAGTGAGGATTTGTTCGCGCTGCGACCGAACAAGACGGTCGACCGCTGGTTGTTTCGCGGAGAATTGAGGGAAACTAAAGTGACCATGCGCAATCCAAGCCACAGCGGGACGGTCTCCAATGCGGTATTTCAGTTGAAGTCGTGGCTACGGACAGTGCGCGGGCCACGTGGGAGAGTGTATTCGGGCGAAGCCTATTTCCGGATTCGATCAAACCCGGATACAAACTTCGGAATTGACGTTGCGCTTTCCACTCCGCAACAAGCTGCCAAGACTGGCAAGAAGGCGAGTTTTGTTGATGGACCGCCAGTTCTCGCGGCCGAAGTGCTCTCGCCATACGACAAACAAAAAGACATTGCGGAGAAAATCGAGGAATACCTCGATTGTGGAGTCAGGGTCGTCTGGATCATTGATCCGTATGCGGAAACTGTCACCGTACATCGCCGCAATGCCGAGCCCGTCATGTACACGCGCTCGCAAGAGTTGCCCGGCGGAAAGGAACTTCCGGGATTTCGTTGCCAAGTTTCCGAGTTATTCGAATGACTAAGAATCTGCCGCTGACACCGGTCGCGTCTATCCGCGACTTTTACGCCTTCGAGCAGCACGTAAAGACGGCCCGGGCATTGCGCGGGCTGGACATGATCCCGCAATGGTATCAAGTTCCCGTCTTCTATTTCTCAAACCCAGTCTGCGTCATTGGACAAGACGAAGCCGTCCACGCCC
>JBGQCZ010000062.1:0-12756 GCA_041495645.1 Gemmataceae bacterium
CATTTGTAACAGCGTCGCTACATCACTGTCAATCTGAGCTGGGCGAGCTGTCTACATCGTTTCGGGGGTTTCCGTGCAAGTCAAGTCCCGCGCGAACGGGTTTGTTTGTGCCGTGTCGCTCATAGGATTACCACGGACGCCATTGACGCATCGAATTGGTGAGGTCTGCAGGAACATGCCGGAACCCATGAAGCCGATCCGCAAGCTGCTGGCGGCCAACCGCTCCGAAATCGCCATTCGCGTCTTCCGCAGCGCTCACGAAATCGGTATCCGCACGGTAGCTATTTACTCGCACGAAGACCGTTTCGCCTTGCATCGCTTCAAGGCGGACGAGGCCTATGCCGTCGGCAAGCCCGGCGAACCGATTCGCGCTTACCTCGATATTCCCGGAATCGTCGCGCTTGCGAAACAATACGAAATAGATGCCATTCATCCGGGCTACGGTTTCCTTTCGGAGAATCCGGATTTTGCCAAGGCATGTCGTGACGCGGGGATTGTCTTCGTCGGACCGCGAATCGAAGTATTGCAGCAACTTGGCGACAAGGTCACGGCTCGGGCCATTGCCCAGAAAGCAGGAGTGCCGGTATTGCCGGGGAGTTCGGCGCCCGTTCGCAGCGACGACGAAGCGAGGCAAGTTGCTGAAAAACTCGGCTATCCGATCATCATTAAGGCGTCGATGGGCGGCGGCGGGCGCGGCATGCGCGTCGTCTTGACGCCCGATCAACTCTTGCCGTCACTCGAACAAGCCCGGCGCGAGGCGGGCGCGGCGTTTGGCATTCCCGACGTATTCCTCGAGAAATTCGTTCGCCGCGCCCGTCACATTGAAGTTCAGTTGCTGGGCGACCGGCACGGCGGGTTGATTCACCTGTTCGAACGCGATTGCTCGATCCAGCGTCGGCACCAGAAGGTCGCGGAAATCGCGCCCGCGCCCAACCTCGACCCGGCCGTACGGAAAAAAATCCTCGACGCAGCGCTGACGATTGGCCGTGCGGTCAAGATCGATAACGCGGGCACCGTCGAGTTTCTGGTCGATGCGGATAGCGGCGAGTTCTTCTTTATCGAAGTCAATCCACGCATTCAGGTCGAGCACACGGTCACGGAACAGATCACCGGTTACGACATTGTTCGCAGCCAGATACTCATCGCTCAGGGTCAACCGCTAACGGACCCGGAGGTCGGACTGGCTCGGCAGGAAGACATCCAACAGCACGGCTTCGCGATTCAGTGCCGGGTAACGACCGAGGATCCGGCGAAAGCGTTTCTGCCCGATTACGGACGGCTGAGCCATTATCGCTCGGCGGGCGGCATCGGCATTCGCCTCGACGCCGGAACTGCCTTTTCAGGTGCGGTCATCTCGCCGTTCTACGATTCGCTGCTGGTGAAAGTGACGGCGCACGGTCTGCGTTTCGAGGACGCGGCCCGGCGCATGGAACGTTGCCTGCAAGAGTTCCGCGTCCGCGGCGTGAAGACCAACATCCCGTTCCTGCTCAACCTGGTCACCAACGACGATTTCCTTGCCGGCCGGGCCACGACGAACTTTCTCGACGAGACGCCCAAACTGCTTGACCTGCCGGTACGCAAAGATCGCGCGACGAAGATCCTCGCCTACATCGCCGACGTCATCGTGAATGGCAACCCGGAATTGAAGGACAAGAATGCGCGCGGTCAATCGAAAACAACCTCGACCGTCCCGCGTCTCCCGTTGCCGCTGTCCGCTCCGCCTGCAGGTTCGAGGGACAAATTCAAGGAACTCGGCCCCGAGCGATTCGGTAGATGGGTGCGTGATCAAAAGAAGCTGCTCGTCACCGACACGACCATGCGCGACGCGCATCAGTCGCTGTTCGCGACGCGCATGCGCACCTTCGACATGCTGCAAATCGCCCCGGTTTATGCCCGCAAGCATGCCGATCTCTTTTCCTTGGAAATGTGGGGCGGGGCGACGTTTGATGCGTCGATGCGCTTTCTGAAGGAATCGCCGTGGGATCGCCTGTCGGCGCTTCGCGAACGAATTCCCAACATTCTCTTTCAAATGCTGCTGCGGGCCGCCAACGCCGTCGGCTATTCGAATTACCCGGACAACGTCGTTAAGGAATTCGTCCGACTATCGGCTCACGCCGGCATCGATCTGTTCCGCTGCTTCGATTCATTGAATTGGCTGCCCAACCTGCAACTGGCGATCGACTGCGTTCGCTCGGAAAGCATGTTGTGCGAAGCGGCGATGTGCTACACGGGCGACATTCTCAATCCGAACCGCACCAAGTACGGCCTGAAGTACTACGTCGAATTGGCGAAACAACTGCAGAAGGCCGGAGCGAATCTACTCGGCATCAAGGATATGGCCGGCATCTGCAAGCCGTTCGCGGCCCAGAAGCTCGTGCGGGCCTTGCGGCAAGAGATCGAAATCCCGATCCACTTCCACACGCACGATTGCGCCGGCGGGCAAATCGCTGCACTGCTGCTGGCATCCGAAGAAGGCGTCGACATCGTGGACACGGCGTTCGCGCCCATGGCAGGGCTCACCAGTCAGCCAAGCCTCAATGGTCTGGTCGAAGCGTTGCGGTTCACGGCCCGCGACACCGGACTTTCTTACCAAGATTTGAAGGATACGGCCGACTACTGGGAGGACGTGCGCAAGGGGTATCGGCCGTTCGAAACCGGACAGACGGCCCCCAGCGCCGGGGTCTACGAGCACGAAATGCCGGGCGGGCAATTCACGAATCTGGTGCACCAGGCTCAAGCGCTGGGACTGGGCGAGCGCTGGCGCGAAGTGAGCAAAGTGTACGCCGAAGTGAATTTGCTGTTTGGCGATGTAATCAAAGTGACGCCGTCGTCGAAAGTAGTTGGCGACATGGCCCTTTTCATGCTTGCCAACAATCTCACGGCCGACGACGTGTTGAATGGTCCTCGCGATCTCGCGTTTCCCGAATCGGTGATCGAGTTCTTCGAGGGCCGCTTGGGTCAACCACCGGGCGGGTTTCCGGAAAAACTGCAAAAGCGCGTGCTGCGCGGGCGGGAACGGATCACGGAACGGCCGGGGCTTCGCCTGCCGCCCGTCAACTTGGACGAAGTGCGGCGCGAGCTTGAAACCAAGTTCCAGCAGCCCGTTTCCGAATACGACGTGATGTCTCACTTGATGTATCCGCGTGTTTTTCCCGACCTTGTCGAGCATCAAAAGAAATACTCCGACACGAGCGTGCTGCCGACCTCGGTTTTCTTTTACGGCATGGAGAAGGGCGACGAGGTCGGCGTCGAAATCGAACCAGGCAAGACGCTCATCATCAAGTTCCAGGCGGTAGGCGATCCGCACGAGGACGGCCGCCGCACGGTGTTCTTCGAACTCAACGGCCAGCCGCGCGAAGTGATCGTGGTGGACAAGTCCCTGGTGGCGGCCGGCGTCGCCGGCGGGCGCATCAAGGCCGAAATCGGCAATCTGTTGCACGTCGGCGCGCCGATGCCCGGTGCGGTTGTCGGCATGGCCGTCTCGGCGGGCGAGCAGGTGGCGGAAGGACAAAAGCTGCTGACGATGGAAGCAATGAAAATGGAGACCACGCTCTACGCCGAGCGAGCGGGCAAGATCGCTGAGGTGCTGGTGAGCCCAGGAACGCAGGTGGAAGGCGGGGACTTGCTCATTCGATATGAAGCTTGAGCCGTTTGCGGCTTCGCGCTCGTCGCAAAGCCGCAAGCGGCTGGTCCATCATTTCAATTCTTTGCGTGTCTCGGTCATGGAACTGTTGGCCGTGATCTTGAGCGCTGCTTTCTGACCATTCGGCGTGGGAACGTCGGCAGTCACCTTGACCTCGATGGTTCCCCTGATCGTGGCAGCGGAAAAAACTCCAGGCTCCTTCGCGAGAATGGATTCTTCGTAGATCTCTGAACGGTCTAGTTGTTCGTCGCTCTTGTTCAGTACCTTTCCGGCGGCGTCGGTCAGGAGCGTCTTTTGGGTCGCCTTTTCGACTTGCAGAACGTAAAAGCGGTCGCCGGCCTTTCCTTCCTTGCGAATTTGAATCCTGTACGATTCCTGGGAGTCGCTTCGTTGGACGACGACGAAGGCAGCGAGGCATGCGAACAGTGCGAAGCGCGACATATGGTTCCTCCAATCATGTTGGGCAATCGCGGTTGGCTATCGTAGCGGTGATGGAAACGCGGGGAAAGGGAGTTGCCGCAATGGCCGCGCGAAGGGTTTTTTTGTACACTATTCACGACCATGTCCATTAACGGAAAATCTCATGCCTGCCAAGCAAAGCAAGCGTCGAACCAAATCAGCGCCCTACGAGGAAGCCTGCCGCCGGTTGTCGCGGCGCGATCCGCGGTTGCGCGCGGTCATTCGCAAAGTCGGCGATTGCACGCTCAAGACCGACGCGAATTATTTTGGAATTCTGGTCCGAACCATCATCTCGCAGCAGCTTTCAACCAAGGCGGCGATCTCGATCGGCAAACGGTTGGAACAGGTCCTTGCCCCCGACGGAATGACGGCGGAGAAAATCCTCGCCACGTCCGACGAAGCCATTCGTGGTTGCGGTCTGTCCGGCGGGAAGGTCAAGTCGCTGCGCGATTTGTGCGCGAAGGTGTTGGATGAAACAGTCAAGCTGGCTCACCTTCCGAATCTCGGAGACGACGAAGTCCGCGAATCGCTGATTCAGATTCACGGCATCGGTCCGTGGTCGGCGGATATGTTTCTGATGTTTTCGTTGGGCCGCATGGACGTGTTGCCGGTCGGCGACCTGGGGTTGCGCGCGGGCGTGAGAAAGCTCTACGAACTGCGCGACATGCCGACGCCGGCACAATTGAAAGAAATCGCGGCGCCTTGGCAGCCTTACCGCAGCGTCGCGACCTGGTACATCTGGCGCAGCCTCGGCCCGACTCCTCAGTCCTGAGCCGACGCCCGCATGATTCGATCGCGCACGGCCAACCATTCATCGGTGTCGGGCGGAAGGTCCACGACAATCCGGTCCAATGCGAGGCCATCCAGTTCGTGCAAGGCGGCGTAAAGTTGCGCGGCATAAGCAGCCGGCTCGATGGGCATCGGCCGAACGACCAAATTCGATCTTGCTGCATCAAATGCCGGTTTGAGCGTGATCCAGCCCACGCGCAGTCCCTGTTGTAGCAACTCCTCAACTCGGCAGGCGTTTTCATTGCCATCCAGGCATTCCATGGACGTTCGCGGTGCGTAGTGCTTGGCCAACCTGCCGGGCGAGGGCAGCGGCGCGTCCGGGACCGCTTGGTTGAAGTCGCGACGGACGATCGCGCCAATAATGGCTTCTAATTGTGCGGGCGTAATCTGGCCGGGGCGCAACAACCGCGGCGGACTGGTGGTCAAGTCTAAAACGGTCGATTCGAGGCCGACTTGCGCCGGTCCGGCGTCTAGGATCAGATCGACGCGCCCATCCAGACCGGCCAGAACGTGTTCGGCAGTAGTGGGCGAAAGTTCACTAGATCGATTGGCGCTGGGAGCGGCAATTGGAGTGCCGGCCAATTGAATTAGTCTTCTGGCGATTTCGTGAGCTGGAACCCGCAAGGCGACGGTTGGAGCACCTGCGGTGACGATGGCAGGCAAATTGGGGTGTTTCGGCAAGACAAGTGTCAACGGGCCCGGCCAGAATTTTGCGGCCAACAATTGGGCGGATTTGGGCCAATGCGAAACAACCCGACTGGAATCGGTCGCATCCGTGACATGAACAATAAGGGGGTTGTTTTGCGGACGGCCCTTGGCCTGAAAGATTCTGGCAACTGCTGCGGCGTCCAGGGCATTGGCGCCAAGCCCGTAGACCGTCTCGGTGGGAAAAACCACGAGTCCGCCGCCACGCAATATGCTCGCGGCTCTTTCCAAGACTGCCTCGTCGGGCAATCTTGGGTCAACGCGAATGATTGGGGTACGAATCATAGGTTTCATTTTCTGACAATAAGTCTCGCCTTGTATCCCCGTGCCGGTTACAATGACCTGTCACAGCGTTGACACGAAGTCAAATCGGTCGGTTTGGTCCGGATCGCCTGAATCTTCGAGATTGGCATCGGCTCCACTAAAAATATGCTATGGGTTAAAGGTGATGGATAGCCGGGTGGATTGCCGCAAGACACGATTGGCCCATTGCTTCCGGCACCGGCTGATTGCACAGGAGTTTGAATGATGACCTCAGCGACGCCGCGCGTCCCGGAGCCAAATCCGGAGCAGCGTCGGATTGCAACTGAACGGTTCGAGCGTGCCAATCAAGTCGTGGCCACGGGCGATTACGATTATGGTATCCAACTGCTGATGACTTGCTGCAAACTCGATCCGGCCAATCTTGTCTACCGGCAAACGCTTCGTCGTACGCAAAAGGCCAAGTTCAAGAACAATATGCGCGGCAGTCGCTTCGCGATGATCAGCAGTTCGGCGTCCAAAGCTCGAATCAAGGGCGCCAAACGATCTGGCGACTTTTTGAAGGTGCTCGAACAGGGCGAAGAGGTTCTTGTCCGCAATCCTTGGGATCTCGGCACGCAGATGGATATGGCCGAGGCTGCCGAAGGCATCGGGCTCACGGATTTGGCGGTCTGGTTGTTGGAGCAAGCTCGCCAACGCGACGGCAAGGAGCCGACATTGAATCGAGCTTTGGCCCGTCTATACGAAAAGCGTGGCAATTTTTCCCAGGCCATCGCCCTTTGGGAACTCGTCAAGCAGGCCGATCCGACCGACTCCGAGGCTCAGCACAAGGGTAAGGACTTGGCCGCGAACGAGACGATCTCGCGCGGCAAATACGATCAAACTTCCCTGCAAAAGCCCGCGGCCAAGCCGGAATCCGAGGACACTGCTCCGCCGACGATGGACGACGCAACGGACATCGCACCCACCAACGACCGCGTGGCCCGCGAGGCAGCCCCGCTGCTTGCGCGCATGGCCAGCGAACCCACGGATCCGTTGCCGTATCTGCAACTCGCGGCGGTCTACAATCGCGCCGGCCGATATGACGAAGCCCGCGATACATTGCAGAACGGTCTTGGACCGACCGGACAACATTTTCAGCTACGCATCGAATTGATGGAGCTGGATCTCGAGCCGTTCCGTCGCAATCTTGCCATCACCGAGGAAAAGCTCAAGGACATGCCGCCGACGCCGAAAGGCGAGGAGGATCACGAAGGCCCCGAAAACGATCAGGATCTGCGCCGGATTCGCATTCGACTATTGAAGGAAATCAATTCGCGCGAGTTGGAACTGTTTCGGCTCAAGGCCGATCGTTATCCGAACGACATGTCGCATCGCGTCGAGTTGGGTCTGCGCTTATTGCGGGCTGGACTAGTGGACGAAGCGATCAGCGACCTGCAAGCCGCGCGCAAGGATCCGCGACAACTTTGGCGCTCCTTGATGTATTTGGGATTCGCCTTCAAGTCGCGCAATAACTGGCGGTTAGCTCTACGCAACTTCAAGGAATCGCTCGAACACATTCCGCAAAACGAAGAGAGCCAGCGCAAGGAAGTCATGTTCCAACTCGCGATGGGACACGCCGACGCGAACGAGTTGGCGCAAGCCATCGACATCGGCACCGAGCTCGCGAACCTCGACTTCAACTACCGCGAAATCGGCCAACTTCTCGATCAATGGCAGGATAAGCACCAACAGTCGTAATCTTCTCGAAACCGGTCTAGCCTGTTTCACATCGTTTTGGCAAGATGCGGCCGCTCAACCATGGACGGGAGCCCGCGTCGATGCCCTTGCTCGGATCAAAACCCGACCCCGCCGTAACCTTCCTCGGCCGCCTGCGCTGGCCCGCGGGGTGGCGTCGGCCGCTGTCGCCTTCGATCGCGCGCGGGGCCGCAACGGGAATCGTCGCCGCGATGCTGGCCATTGCAATTTACGTTTTCGTCGGTGACAACTTGCACGCGGTTCAGCCCGAGCGCACGTTTCGCGCCGGGCAAATGAAGCCCGCTCGGCTCGACGCAACGGTTCGCGAACGCGGCATTCGCACCATCGTGAACTTGCGTGGCTATTGCGGCGACTTCGATTGGTATCGCGACGAATGCCGCGTCACCCGCAATGCCAACGTGTCTCAGGAGGACATTACCCTGTCGGCGATTCGCCTGCCCTCGCCGTCCGAGATTCGGCGGCTACTGGAGGTACTTGATCGGTCGGAGTATCCGATCCTGCTGCATTGCCGTCAGGGAGTGGACCGGACCGGATTGGCTTCGGTCATCGTGAAACTGCTCGAGCCGGGAACGGCGATGTCGGTTGCCGAACGGCAGCTCAGCTTGGCTTTTGGCTTCGTGCCCTACAACGGCACGGAGAACATGCGGCAGTTTTTCGATCTCTACCGCGAGTGGTTGGATCGACAAGAACTGGCGCACTCGGCCGAGTTGTTCCGGCATTGGGCGCTTCGGGAATATTGCCCGGGCGCAAGCCGGGCCGACATCGAGTTTGTGGATTGGCCATCGGTGTGGCACGCGGGCGACGCACGACTCGTGCGCATTCGCGTGGCCAACACGTCGGTTCACAATTGGATGCTGCGGCCGGGCGTCAATCTGGGCGTCCATGCCCGCTATCGGGTGGATTCGGCGGACGGCAAAGTGCTTGTCGACGAACGGGCCGGTCTTTTCGATGCTCTTGTCCCGCCGGGCCGATCGATCGACCTCGAACTCGGTGTGCCGCGACTAACCGTGGGTGAGTATGTGATTCGCGTGGAGATGATCGATTCCGACCAGAACTCGTTCAGCCAGTTTGGCGTCGAACCGGCCACGCGCGAGATTCATGTCACGGAAAACTGATTGCAGGAGCAATGCATGCTGTCGGTCGTCATCCCGATCAAAGACGAGCAGGACAATCTGTATCCGCTTTACCACCGGCTGCGCGACGTGCTGGATTCCTGGCCGGCGCCATTCGAGATCGTGTTTGTCGATGACGGCAGCATCGATGGTTCCAACACGCGGCTTTTCGAATTGGCGGCGGCGGACGATCGCGTGAAGGTCGTACGCTTGCGACGGAATTACGGTCAGACCGCGGCCCTGCTCGCTGGCATCGACCATGCTTCGGGCGACGTGCTGGTGACGATGGACGGCGATTTGCAAAATGAGCCACGCGACATTCCCGCCCTCGTGGAAAAACTCGAACAGGGCTACGACGTGGTGCTCGGCCAGCGAGTCAATCGACAAGATTCGTTCATTATCCGCACTTTGCCCAGCCGGATCGCCAACTGGTTCATCCGCAAAGTTACCGGCGTGCCGTTCCGCGACTTCGGTTGCACCATGCGGGCCATGCGCCGGGAGATCGCGGAATCGTTGCCGCTCTACGGGGAAATGCATCGCTTCGTTCCGGCTCTGGCCCAGCAGGGCGGCGCGCGGCTGGCACAAATCCCGGTCCATCACAATCCGCGCCTCGCCGGCCAAACCAAATACGGCATTTCCCGAACCATTCGCGTGCTCCTCGATCTGATGACCGTTCAATTCCTCAATCGCTACGTCGCTCGGCCGATGCATCTTTTCGGCACGATCGGCATGCTGTTGATGCTGCTGGGCCTCGCTAGTTTCGTCGCAACCGTGACGATGCGACTCGCTCAAGACGTGCATATGACGCGTAATCCGTTGCTCCTGCTCACGGTCATGCTCGAACTATGCGGCGTGCAGTTCTTCTCGACGGGACTGCTTGGCGAACTACTCGCACGAACCTATTTCGAAAGCCAAAACAAACCGCCGTATCAGGTTCGCGAAACGAGAAACCTCGATCGGGAAGATCGGCGCGAGTGGGTCGCTGCGTAACTCCTACCGTCTCGCCACGCCACGCAGCGGGCGGTTGGCCACGACCACCACCTCGCAATTGCGATACAAGTCCCAGTGCCGCGCGATTACCTCGCCCTCGGTCAATCCGCCCTGCTGCAATTCCCGCCACTTCGCCTCCGGCAGGAACAAATACGACGGGACCGGGAAACTCAGGAAATCCCGCACCTGCTCGTCGGTCAACAACGGCCGCACTCCACGTTGGTTGTAAAACACGAGGCTTGGTTGCGTGTATTGGTAACTGGCCAGGCGAATGTCGCGGTCGCGTTGGAGGGTGCCGGCTTCCATGACCAGCGATCGTGGCGCTTTGAATTCGTCCACGCCGAGCGCCGCAAATCCGATCACTCCGGCCACGAGAGCAACGGTACTTCCGCTCATGGCAACCAGTGCCCCCATTCGTCGTCGAATCACCGCGAAACAAATGGCCGCGAGCCCACCGATCGCTGGAATCAAACCCAACCAGGCCCAGCGATTGAGACCCGCGAAACGCGTCGCCGCCCACGACGAACCGATAAGGACGACCAAGCCAATGGCGAACATCCAACTGATGCAATAACCCATGACCCAAGCCGGCGGCTTGATCTCTCGTCGTTTCCATCGTGCCAGGAAATCGGCCGTCAGAATTGCCAGCGCGGGGTAGAGCGGCAGCGTGTAGTTCGGCAGCTTGGTCGCGGACGCGGAGAAGAACAACAAATAAACGCCGATCCAACAAAAGAGGAAGCGCGTCGCTGCCGGCCGCCGCGTTTCGACATTCACCAGCCGGCGATCCGCAGGCAACGGATTTCGGCAACCTCGCGCTGCGTACCACAATGTCGGTAGCAGAAAGATCGACCACGGCGCGAAGCCGGCGAGCAACACCACCGGGTGATACCAAATTCCACCGCGATGATCTTCCATCGGCGCCAGGAAGCGGCCGACATTGTTTGTCAGGAAAAAGCCCTTCGCGAACGCTCCGCGTGTTTCAATCACGACCATCGTGTACCAAGGCATCGCAACCAGCGCGAACGCGGCCATACCCAGGAATTGTCTTCGATCCCACAACGAACGCAATTGTCGTTGCCATGCGAGGAAGGTCAGGACCACCGCACAAGGAAGCACAACGGCCATCGGCCCCTTCGCCAACGTGCCCAATCCGCAAGCAATCCCGAACGGGACAAACCAGAGCCGCCGCGGCGCTGCGCCGGGCTTGCTCGGCATGAATCCCAAAAAGAACGCGAGAAACGTAAGGCATGTCAGGGCCAGCAGAATCGCATCCGGATTGGCGAATCGCGCCAATGCACAGGCCAGAAACGAACTGATTGTCGCGACGCCCGCCAGCAAACCGGTCATCGCGCCGAACATCATGCGCGCGAGTTCGTAAACGAGAAGCACGGCGACCGTCGCGGCGATGGCGGACGGCAGTCGGGCCGCGAACTCATTCACTCCGAAAACTCGATACGCTGCTGCCTGGCACCAATAGAGCAACGCGGGTTTCGCGTCGCGAAGCTGAAAGTTGAAATGCGGTACAACATAGTTCCCGGACTCCACCATTTCGCGCGCCGCTTCGGCATTCACGCCTTCGTCGATGTCCCACAAGCTCGGCACGCCGAGGTTTGGAAGCGTTAGCGCCACGCTCACCGCAATCAGGGCCACGTGATGCACGACACGATGATTCAACGCACGCAGCATTTCATAGCTCCCCACTGAAACCGGCCGAATCATACCCTGCCTGCCCAGTTTCGCGAAGCCCGATCGTTCGGGCCGCGACTTGACCGAACCCGCAACCCGCCTACAACGCCATTCGCCCCAAATGAACGAATTGTGAAGAAAACCAGCGAATTCATGGCTCAACTCCCGCGATTTGTCGGTCTCGATGTCGGCGGCACCTCGATGAAGGCCGGCGTGGTCGATGACAGCGGCCTCGCTTCGCCGAGCGTCAGTCTGCCGACCGAACCGCAACGCGGACAGGATTTCGGCCTCGAAACCATGGCCGAAACCATTCGCCAGGCCGTGACCGCCGCCGGCTTGGGAATGGCGGACATTGCTGCCATCGGCGTTGCCACGCCCGGCACCATGGACCTCAAGACCGGCTACATTCTCGAGCCACCCAATCTGAAGCCCTGGCGGAACGTGCCTGTTCGCGACCACATCGCCAAGATCTTTGGACTCCCGACCGCATTCCAAAACGACGCCAACGCCGCCGCTCTCGGCGAGTTTTGGGCGGGAGCGGGGCAGGGGGTTCGCAGCCTGGTGTTCTTCACGCTCGGCACCGGGGTCGGCGGCGGGATCGTCCTGAACGGCGAAGTACTGGAAGGCGAGCACAGCCACGGCGGCGAACTCGGCCACATGAAGATCGAAATGACCAACCCGCGTGAATGTGGCTGCGGCAAGTTCGGCTGCCTCGAAGCCTACGCCAGCGCCACGGCGGTCGTGAAGCGAACTCGCGAAGCGCTGGCGGCGTCCGGCGCGAAATCGATATTGCACGCCCGGCCCGCATCCGCGCCCGAACTTACTGCTCGCGAAGTATTCGACGCCGCCAAGGCCGGCGATGCGCTCGCGCTCAAGATCGTCGAGGAGACCGCGTTCTTTCTGGCACTCGGCGCCTCGAACGCCATGCACGTCATCGATCCGGATGTCATCGTTTTCGGCGGTGGCATGATCGAAGCCGGGCCGTGGTTTCTCGATCTGATCAAATCGCATGTGCCGAAAGTTGCGTTTCCCGTGCCGGCGGAGAAGACACTTATTCGTTTCGCGCAGCTTGGCAGCGACGCGGGATTCATCGGCGCTGCTGCCTGCGCACGGGCGTTGGTGAAGGGCTCTGCGCGGCGCTAGGAGTCGATCATGAATCGGCGCCATTTTCTTTGTTCCTCCTCCGCCGTCATCGCGGCGACCGCCTTCGGTTGCAAATCCACTCCGTCGCGCGTCGTGCTGTATTGCGCCCAGGACCGCGAGTTCGCCGAGGTCATTCTTCCCGATTTCACCAAACAGACCGGGCTCCAAGTCGCGCCCAAGTACGACACGGAAGCCGACAAATCCGTCAGC